>JBKJXL010000028.1:0-24689 GCA_046716225.1 Candidatus Limnocylindrales bacterium
GGTCGATCCTCGCGAACCGCAGGATAATAGTCGGCCTATCGCACGCCACTCCCACGCACGCGAGATCGTAACCTACACCGCTAACGCCCCCGAGAGTCCCAAAGTCACGTCGGACGCGGCGAGGGCGCCCTGGAACGTCGTCGAGAGAGTTGATAACTGCGCTCGTTTCGCTCATCACGCCACTCGGGCGAGCACACCGCTGGGCGTCGGATAGTCCGAAGTCAGTCGCTCTGATCCACTGAGCTACGGGCGGACCCGCGGATGATACCGCGGCGCCTACGAGGTCACGTCCGCAACCCTGACCGGACAGCCATCGCGCCAGCTGCGGGTGACGGCAACCGCCAGGCGGAGCGTCTCGAGCGCGTCGGTCGGACCGGGCGTGGGCGTGATGCCCTCGCCGAGCGCCTGGAAGAACGCCTCGAGCCGGCCGAGCGCACCACTCTCGATCCGCTCCTTCGCCATGAGGTACCCGGGGTCGAAGCGCCGCATGAACCCGAGCTGGACGGGGATACTGGTCGCCTTCACAAGCTCAACGACGCCCTGCGTCTCGGCGATGTTCAGGGCGATGGGCTTCTCACTCCAGACCGCCTTGCCCGCCCGGACCGCCGTCTCGATCAGGCTCGCGTGCGTGCTCGTCGGCGTGGCGATCACGACCGCTCGACGCCGGGGTCGAGGATCGCCTCCTCCGCAGAGGCCACGGCCCGTTCGGCCCTCGCGATCGCCCGACCGTGTTCGGCAGCCTCGAGGTTCTGGTCGGCGACGACGATCACCCGGACGTTCGGGATGCCCGCCAACGTGCGGATGTGGGTTCGTCCCATCCGGCCGACGCCGAGGAAGGCGACGCCGATCTCATTTCGATCCTTGACCTTGAATGCACTCATGCCAGACGATCCCGGACTGGTCCGGCGAGCCGCTCGAGCGTCTCCTCGTCACGAGGCGAGGGCAGGTCGGCGATCGCCTCCTCCGCCCCCGCCGCATGCCATGCGCGCAGCAACCCGGCCACGACCTCCTCAGTGTCGGCCAGCGGCGAGCTTTCGGCCCATGCCCGGGCATGGGCCGGGGTGCCACCTTGCTGGGCCAGAATCCCCGTCAATGCCTCGACCGCGCCGTCCCGGCTGTCGCGGATGCAGATCGGGGGCACGCCGACGGTCCTGCGGATCTCCGAGGGGTCGCGACCGATCTCGGCACAGTGGTCGTCGAGGATCGCGTTCTTGCGGGCAAACGCCGACGGCTCGCCCTCACCGTTCCAGATGTCCGCATCGCGAGCGACGATTCGCAGCGTCCGACGCTCGCCACTCCCGCCGATGAGAAACGGCATGCGGGCCTGCACCGGTGGGGGATCGTTGCGCAGGTCTCGCGCGCTCACCCAGGCACCCTCGAACGTCATCTGCTTCCCGTCAAGGAGGCCGTGGACCACGTGTGCGGCTTCATCGAGCCGGCTGATCCGATCGCCGAGGGTGAGCACCCGGTAGCCAAACGCCCGATGCTCGGGCTCGTGCCAGCCCCCGCCCAGGCCGAGGATCGCCCGGCCGCCGGTCGCATGGTCGAGCGCGGTCGCCATCTTGACCGTCAGGCCGACGTTCCGATAGCCCACTCCGCAGACCATCACACCCAGGGGCACGCGCAAAGTCAGGGCGGCCCAGCCGGCGATCGTCATCCAGGCCTCGAAGACCGGGCCGGCCGGTCCGACGATCGGACCGTCGGAGTCACCGAGGATCGGCATCAAGTGGTCGTTGGCGAAGAGGCTGGCAAAGCCGAGCGCCTCGATCCGCTGACCCGTCGACATCAGATCGGCCCACGAGATCGACTGCCCCCAGACCTGAAAACCGATCCGGATCGGCTCCCGTGGACCAGGTCGCGGCCCAAGGAGGCCGCCGGCGGCACTGTCCGTCATCGGTCGCGCTGCACCTCGACCGGACGACCCTCGCGCATCGATCGATCTGCAGCCACCGCGATCCTGAACGCGGCACGTCCGTCCGCTCCGGTCACCTCCACCGGGCGGTCGTCCACGATGGCCCGGACGAAGCCCTGCGCCTGCGCTGCGAGCCCTCGCTCGAAACGTGGGATGGCGGTCTCGAGGGCGTCCACAGCGAACGTGCCGCTGATGGCGCCACCGCTCGACGCCCCCTGCGTGCCCGACAGGAGGCCGACCCAGACTGAACCGTTGGTGGCCAGGACCTCCGTGCGGACATCCTCCCCGTACGTCGTGTTGCGGGCAAGTTCGACGGTGCCGGTTGCGCCGCTCGCGAACCGGAGGTTGACCACGGCGCTGTCGACGTCGCCGACCGAGGCGAGGGTCGGGTGTGCGTAGGTGGAACCGTAGGCATGGACCTCGACGACCTCGTCGGCCATGAGCCATCGGGCGAGGTCGAACTCGTGGATCCCCATATCGATCATGATCCCGCCGCTGACGGCCGGATCGGCGAACGCGAGCGGCGGCGGCTCGGGGTCGAATTGGAGCGACTTGAACAGCATCGGACGCCCGTAGGCACCCGATGCGAGGCGTGCCTGGGCGCGGACGTAGTCTGGTTCCCAGCGGCGCATGAACCCGACCTGCAATCGGACGCCGGCACGATCCGCAGCTCCGATGGCGGCATCGGTGTCTGCGAGCGTCAGCGCGATGGGCTTCTCGCACAGGATGTCCTTGCCGGCGCTTGCGGCGAGCTGGATCATCTCGAGGTGACGGCTCGACGAGGTCGCGATGAGGACGGCGTCGAGACCTGGGGTCGCAAGGAGCGCTTCGATCGAATCGAAGACCGGCGGCCCGCCGACCTGCGCGGCTAAGCGGCGTCCGGCTTCGACGTTGACGTCCGCGATCCCCACGAGCTTCGCCTGGGGCACGCTGCCACGGACGAGCCTGGCGTGGATCGAGCCCATCCGTCCGGCGCCGACGAGGCCGATCCTGACGCGCGCAGCACTCATCGCGCGGGCGCCGGATGCACGTCGAGGTAGTGCCGGATCCGCTCCAGCATGAAGCGCGACGACTCGACCGCCCGCTCCTCCCAGGCAAAGACACAACTCGTAAGGATGCCGTCGAAGCGGACTCGCCGAAGCGCCGCGAAGCAGGCATCCCAGTCCACCTCGCCCTGTCCGATGTCCAGGTGCTGGTGGACCCGTGCCGCCGACCCCGGTGGGTTGACGATGTAGCGCAGACCGGAGGAGGCCCGGTGGTCGAAGACGTCGGCGAGGTGGACCTGGGCGAGGACCGGCGCCGCGTACTCGATCATCGCTGCGATGTCATCGCCGAGGTGGAAGGTGTGGGGCGCGCAGTAGAGGTAACCGACGCCCGAAGAGTTGATGCCGCGGACGAGGTCCACGGCGGCGTCATTGCGTTCGATGAAATCGTCCGGGTGGGCTTCCAGATTCAGCTTGATTCCTTCGCGCTCGAGGATCGGGAGCAGCTCCTCCAGCGAGCGCCAGAACTGCGCCTCGCTCGTGGCTGCCGCCTCGGGTCGCCCGTTGAACTCGGAGTTCATGACCGTGGCGCCAAGCTCGACGGCCAGCTGGATCGCCCGCTTCCAGTAGCGGACCGCCGCCAGGCGTTCGTCCTCGTCCGGGCTCGACCATCGGTACAACGGCAACACGGACGAAAGCTCCATACCGGTCTCGCGGAGGGCCGTGCGGAACTCCGCCACCCGGGCGCCGTCGGCACGCGGGTGCGTGAAGAAGGGAATGAACTCGGGTCGCGGTGAGAGCTCGATGGCGTCGTACCCGATCTCCGCGGCGATCCGGCATACCTCGGCGAATGGAAGCCCGCGGAGCATGTACGGGTCAAGTGCGATCTTCACGTCACGAAGCCTCCCGCGCTGCGTCGTCAATCCGGTCGCGCAGCAGCATGGCGCTCGCGGCGATGAGATCGACCATCCGTCCCCGATCGATGGGGCGTTCGACCGCGGCCATGTCGCGGACCCAGCGCAGCGTCCCATCGATGACGTCGAGGATGACCCCCGCCTCATCCACGCTGAAGAGCGGGCGATCCTGGACGTCGACATAGACCGGCGACGTGTGGGACGCCATGCTCGAGTTGAAGGCCGAGTGGATCTCGTGCGCGCTCCGCGACCGCGCCGCGATCCACGATCCAGCCCGGATGTCGACGAACGTCTCAATGCTCAGGTCGTCGGACGGTGTCGGGGATTCGCGCACCGCGACGACTTGCCCGTTGATCACGATCTCCACGGCGCTGATCAGGGGCTGCGCAGCACGGACTCGAACGTGGGCCTCGAGACGCCCGCCCGATGCTGGGAGCGTCAGGACATCGCCGGGACCATGGCCGTCGACCGATAGTTCGATGACCGGCCCGGAGGTGGCGAACGTTCGGCCGGCCCGGACAGCGGCCGACCACGAATCGAATGTCGGCGGAGCGTCGCGATCCAGGCGGGCATACGTGCGGACCGCACCGACGGGCACCTCGGCGGACATCTTGTCAGTCCCGCCGAGCACCGGGAGCCGGTAGCCACAATTGAGAAAGCGGTACCACTCTAGGATGGACGGATTGTCGAGGCCCGGCGCGAAACACTGCATCTCGACCGCGTCGATCCGGCCGGTCACGATGTCGGTGGCGATCTCCGCGTACGGCAGCGGGAAGTGCGCGGCGACGACCAACCCGCCCTGGGCATGACACTGGTCCGCCCAGTCGGCCAGCAGCTCCGTGAGGGCTCCGCCGATCCTTCCCTCGGGGCCGCCGCCGGCGGCCATGGTCAGGACGGGCCGGCGCGCCCCGAGCAGCCCGACATGGCCCAGCATGTTCTGGCGGTTCTCGGTTCCCACGATGACCGCGTGACGCCCGCTCGGATCGGTCGTCGAGCCCCAGGGAAGGTCGTTGACCGTCGAGAACTGATCGCCCCACTGCGTGGCGAGGAGATGGACGAACGCGACGTCCTCAGCGGCGGCCTGCAGAAGGGCGGTGGATGGAGCGAGGAAGTGGACGTGCGAATCTGCGGTCAGCCAGCCCTCTGGGCCCAGGTCGATCGGGCGCCCGAGCGGGACGTCGAAGCGACGCGTCCCCGGGTCGACGACCAGCGTGGTCCGCACGGGTCGATGATCGAACCCCTTGACGACCTCGATCTGGACCGAACCCACCGGCAGGTCGATCTCGAAGGTGCCCGGGACATAGGCGTAGATATCGCCACCAAGCAGCAGGTCGGTGCCCGTGTCCTCGTAGATGCCCGGGTTGACCTCGTCGCGGTGACCGAGCGGGGGGAGATAGCGCCCATCGGCTGCCAGGAACCGGACTCTCGCCGGCGTCGGCTCGCCCGTCGGACCATCGGTCACGGTGACCTCGACCCGGACGTCGAGGGGAGCCATCGGCAGGATGGCGAGCTTTCCGTCCGGGCTGACACGCCGCTCCCCGAGACGTGCGGCGGGAACGTCCCAGGCGCCGAACCGCAGCGTCGCGTCGGGCGCCAGCGCCACGTCGAGGACGGCCCGCGTCGCCTCGGCGTCGGGTCCGTGGCGATCGCCCGGTGTCGCCGGCCGGCCCCAACCGATCAGTCCGCTCGGCTCCACCGGCCCCATCGGTTGTTCGACTGGCCGCGACCTGATCGCGATCCCCAGATCCACGGTGGGCAGCCCGCCGCCGAACCCTTCCACGAGGATCTGCCGGCGAGGTCCGGCGATGAGCGGGCTCGCAGAGCCATTGAACAGGGTGACCGCCGCCACGACGACGTCTGTGCCGGGCCGCCCGCCCCCGAGCGGGGCAAGCCGCAGCTCGACGAGCTCCGTGGCGTGGTCGAGCGGGATGGCGTGAAGCCAATAGGTGGCGTCGTCGTCCGCGGTGGGAACGAAATCGGCTACGCCGGTCTGGGCCGGCCCCCACGCGCCCGGCAGCATCGTCAACGGCCCGGCGTGCCCTGCCGCGGCATAGCGGCCTGGTCCCTGGCGTGGGTGCGGACCGCGCCAATCGACGACCTCATCGGGACGGTGGCCGACGGCAGCGAAGGGGAGAAAGCCCCAGCCGATGATCCCGTCGTTGATCTCCGACCTGCGCCGCACGTCGAGCACCTGGGTTCGGCCATCGGCACCGACCAACTCGTACCGCGCAAGGGATTCCCCGGCCGACAGAACCCAGCCGACCGGCGCACCCGATGGCCTCGCACCGGCCGGATCCCGCCAGCTGTCGCTGAAATGCGCGACGACCACGTGGCTGGCCGGCCCATGGCCACGCAGGTCGATCGTGATCTCGCGATCGAGAAGAATCCAGCGCCGAGCGATCGATCGGCGCCCAAGGCTGAACGGAATGCCCCGGAAGACCTGGTCGCCTTCCGGGAGGCGTTCGATCGCCTGGCGATAGTGTGGGTGGAATCGCTCGGCGACGTCCGCATCGGAGGCATTCCAGCTGTCCGCCAGCACGATCGGGCGGGCCAGGGGAGTTGCCGGGGCCGCGGTGACGTTCACGGTCCGTCCTCTCGTGTTGACGTAGTCGGTAGGCCGATGCTACCGTCCTGCAATCGGTTGCGCAAGTCGGAGGGATTCGATGAGGTCGGTTCGACTGACGACTGGCCAGGCCATCATCCGCTTCATGGCCCAACAGTACGTGGAGCGCGACGAACGTCAGCAACGCTTCATCGCGGGCGTGTGGGGCATCTTCGGGCACGGTAACGTCGCCGGCCTCGGACAGGCGCTCGAGGAACTCGGCGACGCCGAGGAGATGCCCTACTACCGGCCCCAGAACGAACAGGGACAAGTGCACATCGCGGCCGCCTATGCGAAGCACCGGAACCGCCTGCAGACCTTCGCGTGCACGTCGTCGATCGGTCCCGGTGCCACCAACATGGTCACGGGCGCTGCCAGCGCGACGGTCAACCGTATCCCCGTGCTGCTGCTTCCAAGTGACTACTTCGCCAACCGCGTCTCCGACCCGGTGCTCCAGCAGATCGAGCACCCCGCTGAGCACGATGTCAGTGCGAGCGACGCGTTCCGTCCTGTGTCACGGTTCTTCGATCGGATCTCACGGCCGGAGCAACTGATCGCGAGCCTGCCTGAGGCGTTCCGTGTCCTGACCGACCCGGTCGAGACCGGTGCGGTGACGGTGACACTTCCCGAGGACGTTCAGTCCGAGGCGTTCGACTGGCCCGAGCGCTTCTTTGAGCGCCGTGTCTGGCGAGTCCGCCGGCCCGTTCCGGAGCCGGCGGTCGTGGCGGACGTCGTTCGGTTGCTGACCGAGGCGGAGGCGCCCCTGATCATCACCGGTGGCGGGACGATCTATGCCGAGGCCACCCGCGAACTGGACGCGTTCGCATCGCGGTTCGGGATCCCTGTCGCCGAGACCCAGGCCGGCAAAGGCGCCCTCTCGTGGAACAAGCCGATGAACGCCGGGCCGATCGGTGCGAACGGCGGCCTGGCCGCCAATCGGCTGGCGCGTGACGCGGACCTGATCCTGTGCCTGGGCACCCGGATGGGCGACTTCGTGACCTCGTCACGCACCATGTTCCAGAATCCCCGCGCCCTGTTCGTCGGCATCAATGTCGCTCCCATGGACGCCCACAAGTTGCGGGCGTTCCCGCTCGTGGCGGACGCTCGCGAGGCTATCACCGCGATTTCAGCCGCGCTCGAGACCGCCGGCTACCGTGGGACGTCGGACGCCTATCAACAACGGATCGGCCAGCTCAAGACCGACTGGGACGCGATCGTCGCGGGACTCCGCACCGTCAACGGAGAACCAGGGGATCTTGGGCAGGCCGAGGTCATCGGCATCGTGAACGACACCGTGGGCGGGAATGCCACGGTGATCTGCGCTGCTGGAAGTCTCCCCGGCGATCTGCTCAAGCTCTGGCGAGCTGAAGACTCCAAGGCCTATCACGTCGAGTACGGCTACTCCTGCATGGGCTACGAGGTCGCCGCCGGGCTGGGTGTGGCGCTCGCGGAACCCGGGCGTCGGGTCGTGGTCATGGTCGGAGACGGTTCCTACCTGATGCTGAACTCGGAGATCGTGACCGCGGTGGCCGAGGGTCTGAAGTTCACGATCGTCCTGCTGGACAACCACGGCTTCCAGTGCATCACCGGCCTCGCGCGATCGGTCGGCGTGCCGGATTTCGGGAACGACCTTCGCTTCCGCGACAAGGGACGCAACCGCCTGACCGGGCCGTATGTTCCGATCGACTTCCGCCAGCATGCGGAGGCGATGGGCGCTCTGGCGATCTTCGCCGCCACCGCGGACGAGCTGAAGGCTGCTCTGGAACGGGCCGATCAGGCCGACCGGGTCACCGTGATCGTCGTGCCCACCGAGCCCGAGAAGCGCGTCCCCGGATTCGAGGGTTGGTGGGAAGTTCCCGCGGCGGAGGTGAGTGGTCAGGCGGGCGTCCGGGCCGCGCGCGACGCGTACGACAAGGCGCGCACCATGCAGCGGCTCGGGTGACCAAGGAGGGCGCTCCTTCGCCGTGCGCCGAGCTCGAGGCGCATGCGCGCCTCGGTCGCTGGCTCGTCATGAGCACCGTTGCAGGAAGCGGCGCCGGCCACGTCGGCGGACCTCTGTCGGCGATGGACATCTGGGTGGCCCTGTTCTTCCGGGTGTTGAGGATCCGTCCGGAGGAACCCGATTGGGCCGACCGCGACCGCTTCATCCTGTCGAAGGGTCACTCGGCGGTCGGGCTGTACGCGGTCATGGCTCAGCGTGGCTACTTCCCGGTTGCCGAGTTGGCGACGTTCGACAGGGGCGACTCTCGATTGCAGGGCCACCCGGACATGACCCGCCTGCCCGGGCTCGACGCGTCCACCGGATCGCTCGGGCAGGGCCTGGCGGTGGGTGTCGGAATCGCGCTCGGCGCGAAACTCCGTGGCCGCGGCTTCGGCACGTTCGTGATGCTCGGTGACGGCGAATGCCAGGAGGGCATGGTCTGGGAGTCCGTTCAGGTCGCGGCCAGGTACGGCCTCGGCAACCTGACCGCGATCGTGGATCATAACGGCCTGCAGCAGTACGGCTGGCCGCTCGGAAACGACCCAAACCCTCGTGGCGACCGAAATGAGCCGTGGCCCGGAAGCAAGCTCCGCGACGTCTTTGAAGCGTTCGGCTGGCACGTGCTCGAGATCGATGGGCACGACTTCGACGAGATCGTACGCGCGTGTGCGGCGGCCCGCGAGGCAGCATCGGGCAGTCAGCCGACGGCGATTCTGGCCCGAACGATCAAGGGCCGAGGACTCTCCTTCACGGAGGGGCGCCACGCCTGGCACGCCCGGATCCCCACGCCCGACGAGCTCGAGACTGCCCGTGTCGAACTGGGCATCGATGCCTCTGGTCAGACCCGATGAGGTCCCAACGTGAAACCTGGGGCGACACGCTGGCTGAGCTCGGCACGACGAATCCCGACATCGTCGTGCTCGACGGGGACCTGGCCAACTCGACCAAAGCGGATATCTTCGCCAGGGCCCACCCGGAGCGCTTCCTCGAGATGGGGATTGCGGAACAGAACATGGTTGGTGTCGCGGTCGGCCTGGCAACCCTGGGTTTCGTCCCGTGGTTGTCCTCGTTCGCGGTCTTTCTGACCCATCGCTCGCTCGACCAGATTCGCATGCTCGTCGCCCAGCCGGGGGCGAACGTCAAGATCGGCGCCGCGTACGCCGGTCTGCTCACCGGGCTGACCGGGAAGACCCATCAGGACGTCCAGGATCTGGCGAACATGCGGGCCATGCCCGGCATGACGGTGCTCGCGCCCGGTGACGAGGTCGAGTGTGCCGCGATGACCCGCTGGGCGACCGAGTTCACTGGCCCCGTCTACCTGCGCCTGACTCGCGATCCCACCCCGCCGCTGTTCGATGATTCGTACCGATTCGAACCGGGCCGAGTTCATCAACTGCGCGATGGGCGCGACGCCCTGCTGATCTCGACCGGTCCGCAGACCGGGCGCTGCATCGAAGCGGCTGCGCTGCTCGAGGCCACCGGCCTGTCCGTCGGGGTCCTCCATGTGCCGTCGATCAAGCCGATCGACGAGGCCGCCGTTGTGCGAGCCGCCCGTGGGTCGGATCTGCTCGTCACCGTTGAGGAACACAACGTCATCGGCGGGCTTGGCGGCCTGGTCGCGGAGATTCTCACGACGCGCTTGCCCAGGCGCCTCGTCCGGATTGGGATGGAGGACTCTTGGGGTGAGTCGGCGCCGAACGACTTCCTGCTCGAGAAGCACGGTCTGTCGGCGTCACGTGTCGCCGAGCGGGTGCTCGTCGAACTCAGGGTCGTTGTCGAGGAGAAGTCGTGAACAGAGAGCCGATCCGTCATCTCGCCTCGGGACCCGGGACCGGTACGGTCCTGGAGATCACCCCGGAGTCGATCGGATGGAAGTACATCAGCTCCAGCGTGGTGGCCCTTGGCGCGGGTCGGCGACACGAAGGGGACACCGGGCTCAACGAGGTCGCGATCGTCCCGCTTGTCGGGACCGCCGTCTTCGAATTCGCGGGGCAGACCCACACGGTCTCGCGCCGCGACGTCTTCACCGAGATGCCGCACGTGGCCTACCTGCCACCTCGGACGGCCTACACGATCACAGCGGTCGAGGCGTTTGAGTTCGCGTCGGGCGGCGTACCGGCCGAAGGGCGCCTCCCGGCGCGGCTCTTCACACCCGATGAGCTGCCGAGCTCGCTCCGCGGCGGCGTGAATGTCAGCCGCGGCGTGACCGGGACCCTCGACCTGAGTCTCCCGGCGGAACGCCTGCTCGCCTACGAGATCGTGACCCCGAGCGGGAACTGGTCGAGCTTTCCACCTCACCGCCATGACGGCACGAACGGGACCACCTATCACGAGGAGACGTACTACTTCCGACTCCAGCCTCGTGACGGCTTCGCGATCCAGCGGATTTACTCGCCCGAGAGCGAGCTCGACCTGTCGTTCTGCGCGCGAGATGGTGATCTCATCCTTGTCCACGAGGGGTACCACACGGTGGCGACCGCTCCAGGGACCAACGCGTACTACCTCAACTTCCTCGGTGGCGACGTTCGCCCGGTGAGCCAGTACATCGACCCAGCCTACGCGTGGGTGGCCCAGGACTGGGAAGGTAGACCAGTCGGGATCCCCGTCGGAGGTCGTCGGGCCGCGGACTGACGGCCGATCATCGGCCCGGACGATCTTCCCGAAAACATCGATGTTCCCGAAATGTTGACGGGCGTGAGGTCGGATGCTACCGTCCCCTGCAATCGGTTGCGCAGCGGAGGAAGGGCACGCATGCCAGGACCAGGTCTCGATCTGCTCGGGTCGGAGGAGCTGGCCGAGGTCGCCGAGGTTCTGGCGAGTGGCCACCTCGCGCGGTATGGTCCCGACGACGACTCCTTTCCAGCCAAGGTGCGTCGGTTCGAGGAGCTCGTCGCCGAGCTGTCCCGGACGAAGTACGCCCTGGCTCTCAACTCCGGCACGAGCGGCCTGTTCCTGGCCCTCGTCGGGCTCGGGATCGGACCAGGGGACGAGGTCATCGTGCCCGGCTTCACGTTCGTCGCCACGATCAGCTCGGTCATCTACGCGCGTGCCCGGCCGGTCCTCGCCGAGATCGATGACTCATTCAACCTCGACCCAAGGGACGTCGAGACGCGCATCACGCCGCGGACGCGGGCGATCATCGTCGTCCACATGCTGGGCAACCCGGGGCGACTCGATGAGCTCAAGGTGGTCGCGGCACGGCACGGCCTCGCGCTCATCGAGGACGCCGCACAGGCCTTTGGCGCCACCTATCGCGGTCGCTGGGTCGGCGGTCAGGCGGAGGCCGGGGTCTACAGCTTCAACGAGTTCAAGACCATCACCTGCGGCGATGGCGGGATGCTGGTCACGGACGACGAGGACCTCTACAGGCGCGCCTTCGCCATGCACGACCAGGGACACAGCCCCAACCGGCGCGGGATCGAGGTCGGCAATCGACCCTTCCTCGGGCTCAATTTCCGGATGACCGAGTTGCAGGGCGCGGTGCTGCTTGCCCAGGTGCGCCGGCTCGACCGGATCCGGGACCACCTGCGGGCGAATCGCGATCTGGTCAAGGGCATCATCGGGGAGATCCCGGGGGTCGGCTTTCGGACGCTTCCGGATCCGGCAGGAGACCTCGCCACGCACCTCGTCGTCCTCTTTCCGGACGCCTCGACGGCCCGCGCGGTGACCGCGGAGTTGGGATCGATCACCCTGGCGTCATCGGGCTGGCATGTGTACAACCACATGGAGCACGTGCTGAGCGAACGGACCATCACCGGGCGCGGCTGTCCCTTTGACTGCGCTTGCACGGATGACCAGCCGACCGGATACCGGCCCGGGATGCTGCCCGAGACTGATCGGCTGCTTGACCGGTCGATGAGCTTCTCGATCGGCGTCCAGGATCCGAACCTCGCGCCGTTCGGCCTGCGGATGCGTGACGGCGCGGACGTCGCCCGCGCTCGGGCGGAGCAATTCCGCGCTGTCGCGTCACGCGTCCTGGCCTAGGACAGAGGCAGACCCTGATGGCAGTCCGCGACGCCGCGCCGCATCGCCGGGTCGTCCTCGACGACGTCGCGCGGATGGCCAAGGTCTCGAGATCGACGGCGTCCCGCGCACTCGTTGACGATCCCCGGATCAGCGAGCCGACGCGCACCGCGGTTAAGCATGCCGCCAGCGAGCTCCAGTACGTTCCGAACGCGGCCGCTCGCAGCCTTCGTGCTCAACGGACCCGGATCCTCGGTCTCCTGCTGGCCAACTTGAGCGACCCGGTCCACGGGCAGATCGCCGCCGCGTTCGAGCAGGAGGCGGAGGCCGGCGGCTATCGGGTGATCTTTGCCGCCGGCCTCCAGGACCCAGCGCTGGAGCGCAAGACCCTCAGCATCTTCACCGAACACGCGGCTGACGGAGTCGCGATGGTCTCCTGCGTCCTGGCTCCGAGCGAAGCCCGGGCGCGCGTTCGGCCCGACCGGCTGATCATCGTCCAGCCCGATCATCGCAGGGTGCAGCGGTACCGCGGCCCGCTCGTGCCCGGCGTGATCATGACTGACGACGCCAGCGGGGTCGAGGCGGTCGTCGATCACCTGGTGGCGACCGGTCACCGCGATATCGCCTACGTCGGAAGCGGCGCTCGCGCGTCGAGCACGGTGCATCGGGAAGCCGTCGGGCGAGCCCTCCAAAAGCATGGCATTCGTCCCCAGCTCGACCGCTTCCCGAGCCCGGACGACGCCTGGCGCGCTCCGGATGCCATCGCGACACTGATCGCCGCCGATCTGCCGGAGGCGCTGATCTGCTACGAGGACGTGCAGGCGCTCGCCCTGATGGACGCGTTGCGGCGCCTTGGCATCCAGACGCCCGACGATGTCGGCATCGTCGGCTTTGACGGAATCCTGTTCGCCGAGATGTCCAACCCACGCTTGACGACCGTGGCGACCCCGCTGGCCGAGCTGGGGCGACTTGCGGCCTCGTCGCTGATCGGCGCCATCCAGACGGGGACGCTGCCCGAGGCCAGGGTCCTCCCAGTGCAGTTGGTCGTTCGCGAGAGCACGCGGTCGCGCGTCGCCCGGGAAGGCGAGGCGTAGCGCGTGCCCGAGTCGCAACCCGCCATCGAGCTGATCGACGCGACCAAGCGCTACGGCGATGTCGTGGCACTCGACGGCGTCTCGCTCCAGATCGAACCGGGCGAGTTCTTCTGCCTCCTTGGACCGTCCGGCTGCGGGAAGACGACCACCCTCAACCTGATCGGTGGATTCCTCCCGCTGACGTCGGGCGAACTGCATATCGAGGGACGCCGGGTGAACGACCTGCCGCCCCACAAGCGCAACGTCAACACGGTCTTCCAGAACTACGCCCTGTTCCCGCACATGAACGTCGCCCAGAACGTCGCGTTCGGGTTGCGAATGGCGGGCCTCGGCAAGGACGAGGTCGCCCGACGGGTCGAGGAGTATCTGGACCTGGTCGGGCTGCTTGGCCACTCGGAGCGGTCACCGTCACAGCTCTCGGGCGGGCAGCAGCAGCGCGTCGCCCTGGCCCGTGCGCTGGCCAAACGGCCGGCGGTCCTCCTCCTCGACGAGCCGCTGGGCGCCCTCGACCTCAAGCTGCGTCACCAGATGCAGTTCGAGCTGGCCAGGATCCACCGCCAGGTCGGGACGACCTTCGTGTTCGTGACACACGACCAGGAAGAGGCGCTCTCGATGTCCACCCGGATCGCCGTGATGTCGGGCGGCCGGGTCAGCCAGGTCGGCACCCCCCGCGAGATCTACTACAACCCCGTGGACCGCTTCGTGGCCGACTTCATCGGCGAATCGAACTTCCTCGCAGGTGCCGTCAGGCACGAGGACGGCAGGCCCTGGTTCGTGCTCGAGAGCGGGGAGCGGATGCCCATCCCGGACGGGGCCGTGGAAGGACCGGCCACCGTGATGCTCCGGCCGGAATCGCTCGTCGTGGGACCGGTCGGCAGCGCGCCCGGGCCGGCCATCACGGGCCGGATCCAGGGCATGGCGTTCATGGGCAATCACACGCGAGTCACAGTCAGCACGGCGGCGGGCGCCCTCGTCGTGCATCGACTCCACGGAGGCGGCGCAGGGCTTGGAGGTTCCGAGGGACAGATCGATGAGGAGGCATGCGTCTGGTGGTCACCCACGGAAGCGATCGTGATGGCAGAAACGGGAGCGAGGAGGTAACGATGGATCCCATGGCTCGGAACAGGAACCTGACCCGGCGTCGTTTCCTGCAGGCGACGGCGGGAATCGGTGGTGTGGTCGCGTTCGGTGGCCTTGCGGCCGCGTGCTCGACCGGTGGCACCGGTACCAGTGCGGTGCCAGGTGCCAGCGCCGCGGCCGGCAGCAGCGCCGCGGCCGGCAGCAGCGCGGCGGCCGCGAGCCCAAAGGGCACCTTCAACTGGATGACCTGGAGCGATCACTACTACGAGGAGCAGCTCGCCGATATTGCGTCCACGAAGGAGATCAAGACCAGCGTCACCGAACTTGCCGACAACGCCGAAGGCTTCACCAAGGTCAAGGAGGTCGGCGGGCAGCTCGACATGATCTCGGGCGACGCGCTGTGGGTGCCGAAGTACTTCGAGGACGGGCTCATCGAGGCCTGGGACATCAACGAACTCCAGGTCGCGACGCAGCTCTACTCGATCGCTCGCGAGTTCGCCATCTGGACGAAGCCGGAGGGCTATCTCGGCTACCCGTTCGGGTGGTCGCCGGTCCAGCTCTACTACAACCCGAAGTTCGTCACCCCGACGCCCGACTCATGGGAGGTGCTGCTCGACCCCAAGTACAAGGGCCACATCGTCGTTGAGAACCAGCCCGTCGAGATCGTGGCCTACATGGCCAAGCTCGCCGGCGCGAAGGATCCGTACAACATGACCGCGGACGAGCTCGCCAAGGCGAGGGACCTGTTGACGCGCCTCAAGCCGAACCTCCTCAAGCTCACCCAGCAGAACACCGAGACGATCACCGCGCTGGTCAACGAGGAGGCCTGGATCGCAACCGGCAACCTGGGCGCCGAGGAACGGGTCAAGGAGGCCGGCGGACCCGAGGTGCTGGGCTTCACCCCGAAAGAGGGCACCGTCGGCTGGATGGACGCGGAGATGCTGGTCAAGGGCGGCAAGAACAACAACCTGCTCAAGCCCTTCCTGGAGGTCGCCGAGCAGGCGCCATACATCGCCGAGAACTTCATCAAGTACGGTCGCCCGCTGTTCAACGAAGCCGCCTACAAGCTGCTCGTCGACAAGGGCCAGAAGGACCGCGCCGACCGCTTCCTGTACAACAAGCCGGAGACGGTCCTGGCGATGACGCTCAAGGGCCCCGGGTCGTCGACCCAGGGCGCGATCGACGCCTTCAACGAGGTCTTCGGGGCCTAGCCGCCAAGTACACCCGCATCATGTCCCGTCTCACCGTCCAGCGTGAGCTGCCCGCGCCGCTCGTCCAACTCGGGCGGGCGGCCCGGATCGACCGCCTATGGCGACTTGCGCCGGCCATGCCGGGAGCGGTGGCGCTGGTCCTCCTGTTCCTCGCGCCAATGGCCTTCATGCTGGTCTTCAGCTTCTGGCGGACGGACGTCGACTTCAACCTGGTTCCGGACTGGAACCTGAACAACTACCTCAAGTTCTTCACCGTCCCGACCTACATCCGGACCTTCCTCAAGACGATGCTGATGGCGGCTGCCGTCACGGCGGCCGGGCTCGCCGCCGCCATTCCTTTCACCTATTTCCTTGTCCGCTACGTCAGCCGTCGATGGCAGCGCCTGGTCCTGCTGGCGGTCATCGTGCCGTTCTGGACGAGCTACCTGCTGCGCGTCTACGCGTGGCAGGCGATCCTGGGTGAGCGGGGCGCGCTCAACCAGGCCCTCCAGGCCCTCGGCATCCTCGACGAACCCTCGCGCCTGTTCGTCTACAACGACGTCGGGGTGTTCATCGTCCTGGTATACGTCTACTTCCCATTCGCGGCGCTCGCGCTTTACGCGGCGATGGAGAAGTTCGACTTCAGCCAGCTGCATGCGGCGCAGGACCTGGGAGCGCGGCCGGACCAGGCGTTCCGGCACATCCTGGTGCCGCAGATCCGGTCGGGGATCATCACGGCCAGCATCTTCATGTTCATCCCAATCCTGGGCGAGTTCCTGACGCCGACCCTCGTCGGCGGCGTCCAGGGTTCGCTGATCGCGAATCTCGTCGTCAACTTCTTCCGCGGGGCGCAGATCGCCCAGGGTGCGGCCTTCGCGATCATCATCGCCCTGTTCGTCACCGCGCTGCTGGTCGTCTTCCGCAAGTACCTGCGGATCGAGGACGTGGTCGCCCGTGGCTAGGCGCGTCGACCCGCTCGAGACGATGCCGGTCAGCCCTTATGCCCGGCCCACGCGCTGGGCGCTCTGGCTTTGGGCCGCAGCCATCCTCGTCTTCCTCTATCTGCCGATCGGGTTCCTGGTGCTCTTTTCGTTCAACGAGCCGCGGACGCCGGGCCTGCCGATCGTCGGCCTCACACTGCACTGGTATGAGGTGGCGGCCGGCAACAGCATCCTCCTGGACGCGGTGAAGAACTCGATCATCGTGGCGGCGGCCGTGGCGGGGATCGCGACGCTCATCGGCACGATGGCGGCCTTCCCACTGGTCCGTGGCGGGATCCGTCATGCCGATGCCGTCCGGATCGTCGCGACGATGCCGATCATGCTGCCCGGGATTCTCCTGGGGATCGCGATGCTGATCTTCTTCCGCCGTGTGCTGGACCTCGAGTTGTCGCTCCTGACCGTGATCGCTGGGCACCTCGTGTTCACCACGCCGTTCGTCGTGTTGATCGTTGCGGCGCGGCTCCAGGGCTTCGACCGCAGACTCGAGTGGGCGGCCGCCGATCTAGGGGCCAGTCCGCGCCAGACTCTCCGATACGTCATCCTTCCGCTCATCTCGCCGGCGATCGTCGCGGGGGCGCTCATCAGCGTCACCCTGTCGATCGACGAGTTCATCATCACGTTCTTCACGGTGGGACCGCAAGTGACTCTTCCGCTCTACATCTACACCCAGATCAAGTTCGGGGTAACGCCCGAGTTGAACGCCGTGGCGACCGTGCTGTTGGTCGCGACGATCGGCCTGCTGCTCGGCGCCGGACTGGTCATGCGCGGCGGTCGAAGATTCCTGAAACGAGCCGCGCGATGATGCGCGCCGCCGTCTTCGTCGGGACCGGCGAGCTGCGCCTCGAGGACCGCCCGGAACCACGCATCGAGCTCGCCGATGACGTCCTGATCGCCGTCGAGGCGTGCGGGATCTGTGGCAGCGACCTCCAGATCCTCAACGTGCCGCCTGGGCACCCGGCGACGCCCGGCACGATCCTCGGGCATGAGTTCGTCGGGCGTGTCCAGGACGTGGGCGAGACCGTCAGCGCCGTGCAGGTCGGCGAGCGCGTGGTCGTGGACCCGGACCCGAAGTGCGGCGCATGCACCTCGTGCCGGGCGGGCAGGCCCGCCAACTGCGAGAACATTCGCGCGCTCGGCGTCTATCGCGACGGTGGCCTGGCCGGTTTCGTGATTGCGCCGGCGGCGGCCATATATCCGATCTCGGACGACGTGCCGGCGACGCTCGCGTCGCTGGTCGAGCCGCTGGCGTGCGTCATCAACGGCACGAATCGGGCGGCGATCAGGCCGGGGGAATCTGTCGTGGTCATGGGCGCGGGCACGATCGGCTGCCTGTTCGCCGCGGTATTCAAGGCCGCCGGAGCCGGACCGATCATCGTGGTCGAGCCGAACCCTGTTCGCGCCGCGGTCGCTCGAGCCGTGGCGGCAGACGTCACCTTGACCCCGGACGAGTTCGCCGCACGTCGGACCGAACTCCTTCCGCGCGGGGCCGACGTCGTGGTGGATGCCGTCGGCAGCGTGCTTGGCCCGGCCATCGAGGCCGCGGCGATGGGCGGACGGGTCGTCCTGTTCGGCATGAACGGGGCGGCGCGGCCACCGATCCACCAGGTCGAGATCACGGAAAAGGGTCTCGCCATCCTGGGGTCGTACATCTCGAACTTCACCTTCCCGACTGCCATTCGGCTGGTCGAGAGCGGCACGCTCAACCTCGCGCCGATCGTCTCCGCCGTCCTGCCGCTGAGTCAGACGCTCGACGGGATCGCTCGCCTCCGGTCGGGCGAGGCCACGAAGATCGTCATTACGCCCTGAGGCCCCGTCGGTGGCCAGGGTCGCCGACCTTCAGGCCTCTTCGTAGATCTCGGGATTGGCGATGTTCGGGGCTCGGCCGCCGGCAAGGACCGCGGCCATGCCCTCGGCCATCTCCTCAAAGGTGCGGCGTCTGCCGCGCCTGGACAGGCCGAGCACGTGCGGCGTCAGGACCACGGCCGGATGCCCAAAGATCGGGTGCCCCTCGGGCGGTGGCGGCTCCGGCTCGTAGACATCGAGACCGACACCCGACAGGCGACCGTCCAGCAACGCCGCATGGACGGCGTCGAGGTCGAGCAGGCCGCCCCTGCCGCAGTTGACCAGGACGGTCCCGGGCCGAACCCGAGCCAACAGCCCGGCGCCCACGAGATCGGTGGTCTCCGCGGTCAGGGGCGCGTGAAGACTGATCACATCGGCGGTTTCGACCAGCCGCACGAGATCGACCAGCTCGACCCCCATCCTGGCCGCGATCTTCGGGTCCGCGTACGGGTCGAACGCCACGATCCGCATGCCGAGGACCGTGCACAGCTCGGCCAGCCGGCGCCCGATCCGCCCGAAGCCGACGATGCCGAGCGTCGCCCCGTCCAGATCGCCGAGCTCGACCGACTCACGCTCGGCCCAGCGGCCCGCGCGGACCAGCTCGGTCAGCGGACCCAGCCGCTTGATCAGGTGCAGGATGTGGGCGAGCGCGCCCTCGGCCACGGCGTTCGTGCCCGCACCGGGCGTGACGACGACGGGGATGCCTCGCTCACTCGCCGCGGTCAGATCGACCAGCTCGACACCGATCCCGCTCCGCCCGATGACCCGGAGCCGCGGGGCCGCCGCGATCAGCGGCCGGTCGACGACACTGTTGCCGCGGGCGATCAGGGCAATCGCCTCCGGCAGGAGCCCGGCGAGCGATGCGCCGTCCTGGGTCGCCTCGACGATGTCACCGAATGCGCGCAGCCGGTCCGCGACGAGCGTGTCGACCGGGCCCAACGCCAGGATCGGCCCGCGCGGGAGCTCGGTGTCCGCTCCCGACCCGGTCACCGTCTTCGTCTCCGGGCCGCCGACCGCGCCCGGGCGTTCACAGCCCGGTCAGGGCCGCGCCGGCCGTCCCGGCGCGTGGCACGGCGGCCCTGAAGCTCATCACGGCTTGTTGCGCTGCGAACGCGAGCGAGGTCGAGTCTGAGCCTACGGCCACGAAGGTGAATCCCTCCTCGGCATAGCGGACTGCCGCTTCGGCGGTTCCCGCGAGGATGCCGGCCGCGATGTCGGCTGACTCGGCAGCCCGACTGACCCGGGCCAGCGCATCCCGAAATGTCGGATGGTCCAGGCGACCCGGGATCCCCAGGGCGTGGGTCAGATCTCGTGGGCCCACGAAGAGGACATCGACTCCTGGGACCCGGGCGATCTCCTCGACCGCCTCGACGGCGGCGACACTCTCGATCTGGACGACCGCAACGATGAGATTTCCGGCCGTCTCGAGCCTCTCGGGGAAGAGTCCAAAGCCGATCGACCGGTTGTAGGTCGCCACGCCTCGGTCGCCGTCAGGCGGGTAGTGGAGGTGACGGACCGCCGCGGCGACTTCGTCAGCGGACTCGAGACGGGGGAACATCACGCCCGCCGCGCCCGCGTCGAGGACACGGCCGGAGCGGATGCGACTCGCACTTTCGACCCGCACGAGAACGGGCACGTCGTGGGCTGCCCCCGCGAGGAGCTGTCCGAGGGCGCCGTCCTCGCCGCGGCCGCCGTGCTCGAGGTCGATGAGCAGCCAGTCGAAGCCGGCCAGGGCACATGCCTCCGCAGCGAGTGGGCTGCCGAGGTTCAGGAACGTGCCGATCAGCGGGACGCGGCCACGGACCCGCTCGCGGAGCGTGTCATCCATTCCCGGTCCGGTGATCACCCGTGCCATCGCTGGCTCGCCAGGCCCTGCTCGTACTCGTCTCGTCGCTCCCTGACCTCGGGCAGGATTGAGGTTTCGGCCGAGGCGACGTCCCACCAGACACCGGCAGGCGGCAGGTTCACGTCGGGATTCGTCGGTACCACGATGACGCTCGGACCCGGGTAGGCGCGGGCGTCGCCCAGTGCCGTGCGAACGGCGTCCGGCGTGGTCGCGCGCGTCGCGCGGGCGCCGAGGCCCGCGGCCAGTGCCACGAGATCGAGATCGAGGTACTCGCCGTCCAGGGCAGCCTCAGTCAACGGTCCCGTCCGCTTCCGGAACTCGTTCCCGAAGCCTGCACCGTTGCGCATCAGCTGCAGTCGACGGATGACCTGGAACCCGTGGTTCTCGGAGATCACCACCGTCACATTCAAGCCCTCCTGGAGGGCCGTGACCAGCTCTGTCGGCTGCATGAGAAAGGTCCCGTCGCCGATCAGGGCGATGACCGCGCCCTGGCTCTGTGCCAGGCGCACGCCGAGGGTTGCCGGCAGCTCGTAGCCCATGCACGAGTATCCGAATTCGAGGTGGCATGACCTCCCGCCCGTGGCGTCCCAGACCTTGAGGAGATCGCCGGGGGGTCCACCGGCGGCGGCGACGATCGTGTCGCCCGGTAGGGCCGCTTCCTGGAGGACGCCGATCAGCTGACCCTGGGTCATCAGCGTCGTCTCGGCTGCCTCGGCCCCCTCGGCAAGTCGCTCCGGCTCGGGGGGCGCCAGGGCGTCGGCGCGAATCGGCAGCCAGGTGGCCTTGACGGCTCGGGCGCGCGTCTCCCACTCGGGTTGCGGTCGAGTGCCTGCCTCGCGGGCTGCGGCGCGGAGGGCCAGCAAGGCGCGGCGGGCGTCGGCGACGATCGGCACGGCGCCCTGCTTGCGCGCGTCATGGTCGGTCACGTTGACCGAGGCGAACCGGACATCGGGATCCGCGAAGATCGACTGCGAGGCGGTCGTGAAGTCCGTCAAGCGTGTGCCGACGTGAAGAATGAGGTCGGCTTCGGCAGCCAGGGCGTTGGCCGCCGGATTGCCCTCCACGCCGATGCCACCCATGCCCCACCACGCATCCTTCTGGACGGCGCCCTTGCCCGCGAATGTCTCGGTGACCGGGATCCCGAACTCCGCGGCGAGCGCGGCCAGCTCCGCGATCGCGTCCGAGTAGTGGACGCCCCCGCCGGCGACGACCAGCGGACGCCGGGCGATGGCCAGCATGCCAGCCACGATCGCCACGTCGTCGAGATCTGGCGCAGGCCGCGCGATCGTCCAGTCGCGCGGCGCGAAGAAGGCCGCCGGGTAGTCGTGCGCCTCGGTCTGGACGTCCTGGGGCAAGGCGATCACGACCGCTCCCATCTCGGATGGGCTGGTCAGGACGCGCATCGCTTCGGGCAGCGCCGTCAGGAGCTGCTCCGGACGGGTGATCCGGTCGAAGTAGCGAGCGACCGGCCGGAAGCAGTCGTTCACGCTCACATCACCGGCCGACGGGTTCTCGAGCTGCTGGAGGACCGGCCCCTGGCGGCGGGTCGCATAGGTGTCGCCCGGGAGGAGGAGCACCGGCAGCCGGTTGATCGTGGCCAGCGCGGCGCCGGTCACCATGTTCGTTGCGCCGGGGCCGATCGACGCGGTCACGGCGAGCAGGGCACGCCGACGCGAGGCCTTGGCATATGCCGTGGCCACGTGGACGAGCGACTGCTCGTTGCGGCCCTGGATGTAGGGCATGTCCGTGCGGAACTCGTCCAGCGCCTGGCCAAGGCCGGCGACGTTGCCGTGACCAAAGATCCCGAGCATGGCGGGGACCGAACGCCGACGTTCGCCATCGGCGACGCTGTACTGCTGGCCGAGGTAGCGAACGACCGCCTGCGCCATGGTCAATCGCACCGTCGTCGACATGCGGCGTGCCCTCCTGTCAAGTGGCTCCGTGAAGGATGATCGTCTTGGTCTCGGTCATCTCCTCGACGGCCCAGCGGGGTCCCTCCTTGCCGATCCCACTGCTCTTGAGACCGCCGTAGGGCATCAGGTCCGCCCGCCACAACGGCGTCCAGTTGATATGGACGCTGCCCGCGTCGACGTCGCGCGCGAATCGCAATGCGCTGGTCACGTCGCGCGTGAAGACGCCGGCCCCGAGTCCGTAGCGGCTGGCGTTGGCCAGCCGGATCGCCTCGTCGATCCCGGACGCCGTGGAGACGGCGACTGCCGGGCCGAACAGCTCCTCCTGGCTCAGCGAGCTGGCCGGGTCGACATCGGCCACGACGGCCGGCGAGAGCATGGTCCCATCGCGCTCGCCCCCGCACAGCACGCTGGCCCCGGACGCCACGCTCCCACGGATCGCCTGCTCCACCCGGCGTGCCTCGACTTCGCTGACCAGGACGCCCATCGTCGTCTGCGGATCGAGTGGGTCACCGGTCCGGATCGTCCTGACCAGCGGCGTCAGGGCGTCGAGGAAATCGCCGACGACGGCCTGGTCGACGAGCACGCGCTGGACCGAGATGCAGACCTGGCCTGCGTTGACATATCCGCCGATCGAGACGGCCCGAGCGGCGAGTTCGATGTCCGCGTCGGGCAGCACCACCACCGGGCAGCTCGCCCCGAGCTCGAGGGAGAGCCGTTTGACGCCGGCGACCCGGGTGATCGCTTCGCCGGTGGCCGAGTTCCCGGTGAAGCTGATCTTGCGCACGCGCGGATCGCTGCACAGCAGCTCGCCCAGCTCCGCGCCCGGGCCCGTGACGCACGAGATCGCCTCGGGATCGAGGCCGGCATCGAGCAGGATCTGCGTGAGCTTAAGGGCCGTGAGGGGCGTCTTCCGGGCGGGCTTGAGAATGACCGCATTGCCCGCCGCGAGGGCGGGAGCGATCTTGTGGAGCACGAGGAGGGACGGGTAATTGAACGGCGTGATCGCCACGACGACGCCGCACGGCTGTCGAAGCGTGAAGCCGAGTCGCCCCTGGCCCGCGCCGCGATGCGCGTCGAGCGGGAGACTGTCGCCGTAGAGGTGAGCCCCCTCGAACGCAGCCAGGCGCAACATGTCGCCCGCCCTGGAGGCTTCGCCGGTCGCCTCCGTGAGGAGCTTGCCGGACTCGAGCGAGATCGTCCGGGCCAGGTCGTCGACCCGTTCGTCCGCGAGATCGGCGGCCCGCAGGAGGATCGCCTGCCGATCGTAGGCAGGGGTGTGGCGCTGTCGTTCGGCGCCCCTCACGGCGGCGGCGAGGGCCCGCTCGATGTCCGCACGGGATGCCACCGGCACAGTGTCGATCACGTCCCCGTTGAACGGGTTGACGACCTCCTCGCGGACTGCGCCGTCCATCCAGTCGCCGGCGATGAGCATGCGCATCGGTCTGGTCTCCGCGTCCCGATTCTGGGGTGTCGGCCGGGCGCGATTGACCGTGCGCAACCGATTGCGCTAACCTAGCAGGTGCCCTCTCCCGCGTCAACGAAAACGGGACCGAGAGCCCGCGTCAACTCGGTCGCCCAGCACGAGAACGGAGTGCTCGATGTCAACCGCTCGCATGCGTGTCGCCGGGGCGCCGGTCTCGTTCGGTGTCGACGAGATCATGGTCGACGATGCCTGGATGCCGGGGCCGGAGGACGTGCTCGACTGGCTCGTGGACATCGGTGTCGAGGGCACGGAGCTGGGCCCCCCGGGCTATCTGGGCGACTCCGCGCAACTTAGGGAACGCCTCTCGTCTCGTGGGCTGGAACTCGTGGGATCCTTCCTGCCCCAGCATTTCAGCCGGAACGAGCTGGCCGAGACGGACCGCGCCTGGCTGTCCGAGAGCCTGAAGCTCGTCCGTGACGGTGCCCCCGACGGGTCGCGGCCGCTGGCAGTCCTGAGCGACCAGTTCGATGAGCCGGACCGCCGGGCGTTCTCGGGTCAGATCCAGTCGCATCCCGAGACGTGGCTGTCGCCCGACCGATTCGAGGCGCTGATCGCCAACCTCCACCGAGCCTCGGAACTGTGTCGCGCGGCGGGCTTCGAGGTCGTCCTCCATCCGCATGCCGGGACCTATGTCGAGACCGCCGATGAGATCGCCCGGGTGGTGGATCGGATCGACCCATCGCTGCTGGGGTTGTGTCTCGATACCGGCCACTTTCGGTTCGGCGGCGCTGACCCGACGCAGGCTGTGCACGACTATCACGAGATCATCCGCCACGTCCATCTCAAGGACTGCATGACCCAGGTGATGGACGACGTCAAGGCCGATGGGCAGGGGCTCGAGGAGGCCCTCCGCCGGGGCGTGTTCTGCGAGCTCGGCAAGGGCGA
>JBKJXL010000029.1:0-4922 GCA_046716225.1 Candidatus Limnocylindrales bacterium
CGGGTACAGGCAGCGGTAGCACGGGCCTTCGAACGGGACGAACGTCGTCAGCTGGCCCTCGAAGCGGAACACGCTCGCGTGGACGACCGGGATGCCCGCCGCGACCGCCGCGTCGTTGAGCGTGTAGCGGGTCTCGAACGTGTCCGTGCCGTCGAGGATGACGTCGTAGCCGGCGATGAGCCGCTCGACGTTGTCCGGGCCGAGCATCTCTTCGTGGGCGATGACCTTGATCTCTGGGTTGAGGGCGTTGATCGACTTGCGGGCCGACTCGACCTTGCGCTCCCCGACCCGGTCGTTCGTGTGGACGATCTGGCGCTGGAGGTTGCTGAGATCCACGACATCGAAGTCGACGATCCCGATGGTCCCGACGCCCGCCGCGGCGAGATACAGGGACGCTGGCGAACCGAGCCCGCCAGCACCGATGAGGAGCGCCTTGGAGCCCAGGAGCTTCGCCTGGCCGGCGGTGCCGACCTCGGGGATGAGCAGGTGGCGGCTGTAGCGCTGCTTCTGCTCGGCGCTGAGCACGACCGGGGTGACGAAGTCGAGACCGGCTCCCTTCCACGACTGGAAGCCGCCGCTCATCGACGAGACGTTCGTGTAGCCCATCTCGGCGAGGGTCTGCGCGGCGAACAGCGAGCGGACGCCACCCGCGCAATACAGGACAAGCGGCTGGTCACGGTTCGGCGCGACACCTTCGATCTGCTGCTCGATGTAGCTCTTGGAGATGTGCGTCGCGCCGGGCAGGTAGCCCTGCTCCCACTCGGACGCTTCGCGGACATCCACGATCGTCGCCGCGCCGGCGGGGAGGGCGTCCACCTCCTGTGTGGTGACTTCTCTGATCTGGGCGCGGGCCTCGCGAAGGAGGTCCGCATAGGACTTCGGCATGGGGCTGGTTGGCTCCGATGATCGACGGGCTGGCGTCGGGACGACGCCAGGGCGGGAAGGACTCGGGTCGGCGGACGACCCGGTTCGGACGAGCCGGCTCAGGCCGGCCGGCGACACCTGCAGCGGCGCTCCATCCGGGCGGTCACGCGCCGGCCTCGGTGGCCGCAGGGGTCGCGGGGTCCGCTGGGGCCGCACCCAGATCGGCGAGCACGTGCTGGAGGCTGTCGTGACTGAGCATCGCGCACTTGAGGCGAGCCGGGCTGATGTCGATGCCGAGCAGGTCCAGCAGATCGTCCGCGCGGATGCCGGCGACCTCGGCCAGCGGCTTGCCCTTGATCTCGTCGGTCAGCAGCGAGGCGCTGGCCTGGCTGATGGCGCACCCGCGACCCGTGAATCCGACCCGGTCCACCACGCCGTCGGTGATCCCGACCATGAGCGTGATCCGGTCGCCGCACAGCGGGTTGGCGCCCTCGTATGACGCGTCGGCGTCCTCGACGACCCTGAAATTGTGGGGCCGCCGGTAGTGCTCGAGGATGTAGTCGCGGTACAGGTCGTCCATTCGACCTCGAAGTCTAGCGCGAATGTCCAATCCCGACCAGCAAGGTCGGGATTAAATCCCTCGTGGGCGGGCCCGTCCCATGATCGCTGTCGTTGATCGCTGGCCGCGCATAGGAGCGCGTTGCATGACGCGTTTCGACGGGACGCGGCCCGTGTCGTGCTCGGCTGGCCACGTTTCGAACACTGGAAGCGATCAGCGCGACGAGCCGATGTCGGAGCACGGGCCGGGTTCGGGCACTCTGGGGCCTCGACGGTGCCTTGACCCGCGCCAGCGCGTGACTGTTGGCGGCCCCCGTCGGTACGATGCGGTGGGGACCGTTCCGCCGGGCAGCGACGTATCGTCCTAGGCGGTGGCCACCCAGCTCCTTCTCCCCCACTCCATCCGGATCGATGGACAGGCCGGTCGGCGCGGATTGATCCCGCGGATGCCGGCCGGTGACCGCCTGCTCGCGGGCCTCGAGAGCTGGCTCCGGGCGGACTACGCGGACTTCGTGCGCACGACCCACCTGGACGTGCCGACTGAGGGCGTGGCGCGCCTGACGGTCGCCCTGCATCCGGCGGCACCACCGGCCGTGTTCTCCGCGTCGGACGCCGGACGCGTCACCTTCATCGCCGAGACCGCGGCCGGCGGGCCGGGCTACCACCGGTTCGTCGGGAGGACGCTGGACCGGATGGGCGACGAGGCCGGCATCGAGTGGTCAGCGGACGAAGCCGACCGGTTCGCTTTCGCCGACCGGACCGTGGTCGAACGGGCCTACCTCGGCTGGCTCGGTCCGACGCTCGTCCAGGCGCGTGATGCCCTTCGCCGAGGCGCGCGCAGCCAGCTCGGGCTGCCGGACGGGACCCGCTTCACCTTTGATGGCGCCATCGCGACGCCCCTCGGCCCACGCTCCGAGGCGTGGTTGACTGCCGCGATCGCCGATCCGAACGCAGCCGTCGACATCACCCCGTGGTGGGCCGATGCGCCCGACCCGCACTACCTCCTGAACCGGGCACTGGCCCTCATGTGGACCGACGTCCGCTGGCGTCGACCGGCTGTCGGCGGCGAGCTCGGGGTCCTCGAGGATGTCCATCGACTCCTCTCGAAGGCCTATCCGATCGAGCCGGACCTGCCGTATCCGTGGCATGCCTGGGCAGAGGTGATCGCCTTTGCCGGCTTCGAGGACGCGATGGCTCGGCAGGTCATCGCCCGTTCGACGGCCCTGCCCGCGTCCGAGGAGCTCGTCGGCTATCGCCGCAACCCGGTCAGGATCACCCACGAAGGCTGGAGCCTGTGGATCCCGGGTGACTTCGCCGAGCGCCGGACGCCCGAGGAGTGGTGGGGTGGCGGGCCTGGCCGGCGGATCACCCTCGCCGCGGTCCCGACCGGATCCATGAGCGTCCAGGCGTTCGTGAGCCAGTTCGCGGGCGATCTCGGCGCAGATGCTCTGACCCACCACGCCGGCGACCTCGTCGGGCGGGCGCGGATCACGACGGACCCGAGTTCCGGCCTGGAGATCGCGGTCCTGGACGGTTATTCCGCGGTCACGGGCTCCGGGGCGGCGATCCGCATCGAGTTCGACGATGCCGGCGACTGGGAGTGGGCCACCGACCTGTGGCGGTCGCTCGCCCCGGGCTGAGTGTGTCAGGATCCGGTCGGGTCCAGGATCGTCAGGCCTTCGAACGCGCTCCGATGGAATCCGCGGTCACGGGTCAGGAGTTGATCGGCCTGTTCAAGCGCGTGAGCACCGACGAGGAAGTCGGCGACGAGGCGTTCGCGCGGGCCACCTCGACTGCGATAGACCCGCCAGGCGACACCAGCGCGCGTGGCCGCGTCAGCGTTCACCGCGTCGAACGCGACCGGGATCCCCTCGAGCGCGGTACGCCCCAAGCGTTCGTCAGGAAACATGGCGATGACCTCGGACCACACGATGTCGCAGACGACAAGCGTTCCTGCGGCTCGACTTCGGCGCATGGCTGCAAGGGACCGTTCACGGAATCGAATGTCGTCGGTGAGAACGTCGAGCAGGACACTCGTGTCGACAGCCGTGATCATCGCTCCAGCTCATCAGGACCCGGCCCGCGGATCTCCCGGATGAACGCGTCCGTGCCTCCTGGGATGCGTGGCAGGATCCCGACGAGTGCGTCCAGATCATCGATCGGGACCAGCTTGCGGCCGACGAGTCGCCCATCCGCCTCCTCGAAGTCGAGGATCGTGCCCGGTCGCAGGCCAAGCCTGTCCCGAAGCCGCTTGGGGATCGTGATCTGGCCCTTCTCACTGACCGTCGTTTTCATACCAGGATGGTACGACTCTCGTACCGCCTGTCAACTCGATCAGCCGTTGAAGATGCGCTGGACCTCGAGCAGGCCGGCGACGAGGGCATCGATGTCCTCGCGGGTCGAGTAGACGTTGAAGCTCGCCCGGGCCGTCGCCGCGAGGTCGAGGCGTTCGTGAAGCGGCATCGTGCAGTGGTGGCCGGCGCGCACGGCGATCCCGACCCGGTCGAGGACCTGGGCCACGTCGTGCGGGTGGATCCCGGGCAGGTTGAACGGGACGACGCCACCGCGCAGGTCCGCGGCCGGCCCGTAGAGCTCGATGCCGGGCACGTTCGCGGCGAGGTTCGTCAGCGCGTAGCCGACCAGGTCACGCTCGTGCTCGCGGACCGCGTCCATGCCGAGGGCGGTCAGATATTCCGCTGCGACGCCAAGCCCGATCGCGTCACCGACGGCCGGTGTCCCCGCCTCGAACTTCCAGGGGATCTCGTTGAAGTCGCTCCGCCGGAGGTGGACCTCGCGGATCATCTCGCCGCCGGACAGGAAGGGCGGCATCGCCTCGAGCAGCTCGCGCCGGGCCCACAACGCCCCCGAGCCCATCGGGGCGAGCATCTTGTGGCCGCTGAACGCGTAGAAGTCGCAGCCGAGCTCCTGGACGTCGACCGGCACGTGCGGCACGGCCTGGGCTCCATCGATCAGCACGAGCGCGCCTGCCGCGTGGGCCATCTCGACCATCTCGCGGACCGGATTGATGGTCCCGAGCGTGTTGCTCACGTGGGTGAACGCGACGAGCTTGGGCTTGAGGCGGAGCAGGACCTCGAAGACGTCCAGGCGCAGGATGCCGTCGTCCGTGATCGGGATGAACTCGAGGTCGCCGTCCTTCTCCTGGACGAGGAGCTGCCACGGGACGAGGTTGGCGTGGTGCTCCATCTCGGTCAGGACGATGACGTCGCCCCGCTCGATGTTCTTGCGGCCCCATGAGTAGGCCACGAGGTTGATCGCCTCGGTCGCGTTGCGGGTGAAGACGACTTCGTGGGCGTCGGGCGCGTTCACGAAGCGGGCGACCTGGGCACGGGCCCGCTCGTAGGCGGCGGTCGACCGCTCGCCGATCTCGTAGATGCCGCGGTGGACGTTGGCGTTGTACTCGCCGTAGTAGGTGTTGAGGGCGTCGATCACGGCCCGCGGCTTCTGGCTCGTGGACGCCGAGTCGAGGTACACGAGAGGCT
>JBKJXL010000030.1:0-3187 GCA_046716225.1 Candidatus Limnocylindrales bacterium
TTCATCCTGATGGCGGCCATCCTGGTCGGCGTGTTCCTGTACGCCAGGGTCATCGGCAGCGAGGAGCTGACCTGATGGCCGCCGCCGACGCCGGATCCACCCGCGAGCCTGCCATCGTCGCGACGAAGCCGACGTTCGGCATGCGCTTGGGCAAGACCGTCGACCGCTGGCTCCTGCCGATCTACGTCGCCTTCGTCGTCCTGTACCTGATCCTGCCGGTCATCGTGATGATCGCCTTCAGCTTCAACGACCCCACCGGGCGATCAAACCTGACGTGGAAGGGATTCAGCATCGACGCATGGCTGCATCCGCTCGCGCGACCCGGTCTGCCCGAAGCCGTGTTCAACAGCATCTTCATCGCGTTCGTCGCGACGATCGTCTCGACGATCCTCGGAACGCTCATCGCATTGGCGCTCGTGCGCTACCAGTTCCGCGGCCGGTCCGGCACGAACCTGCTCATCTTCCTGCCCATGTCGACGCCAGAGATCGTGCTCGGCGCATCCTTGCTGACGACCTTCATCGCGTCCACGGACCTGGGGTTCATCCCGGAGGGGGTCGTGTACCCGATGAGCATCCGGACGATCATCCTCGCCCACATCATGTTCTGCATCAGCTTCGTCGTCGTCACCGTCAAGGCGCGCCTGTCGGGGTTCCCGCGGCACCTGGAGGAAGCGGCGATGGACCTGGGCGCGAACGAGTGGGTCACGTTCTGGAAGGTCACGTTCCCACTCATCCTGCCGGGCATCATGGCCGCCGGCCTGCTGGCCTTCAGCCTGTCGATCGACGACTACGTCATCACAAGCTTCACGGCCGGGGCGACCCAGACCTTCCCGCTGTTCATCTACGGCTCGCAGCTCCGCGGCATCCCCGTCCAGGTAAACGTCATCGGGACGATGATCTTTGTGGCAGCCGTCGGGCTCGTGCTGCTGACCACCCTCTGGCAGCGGCGGGTCGCGGGTCGCGACTATGCTGCCAGCATCGGAGCCTGACGCGACGACCTCGCCCCGAGATCCGGAGGACACCATGATCACGACCGACGCCGCCGCGACCGCCGCGTCCCTGCCCGATCACGCCGTCGTGCCGCCCGTCTGGGGCCGGATCACCAACCTCGACGTGGATCGCGGCGAGGGGTCGTGGCTGATCACCCGTGACGGCGAGCGATACCTGGACTACTCGTCGGGGATCGGCGTTACCAACACCGGTCATGCGCACCCGCGCGTAGCGGCCGCGATCGCGGAGCAGGCCACGAAGCTCCTGCACGGCCAGCAGAACATCATGTACCACGAGCCCGGCCTGCGGCTATACGACCGGCTGCAGCGGCTGCTCCCCGGTGGTCCGTGGCAGGCCTTCCTGTCGAACTCGGGCGCGGAAGCCGTGGAGGCGTCGGTCAAGCTCGCTCGCGTCGCGACCGGCCGACCGGCGGTGATGGCGTTCCGCTACGGCTATCACGGCCGGACCGCTCAGACGATGGCCCTCACGACCGCCAAGGACGTGTACCGCGGCGCCTTCGAGCCGCTGCCCGGGTCCGTGTACCACACGGCCTATCCGTACTGCTATCGCGCCTCGGGTGGGGCGCACGCGCCGGCGCACTGCACGTGCGACTGGGAAGCCCAGCTCGACCTGACGTTCCACCAGTTCATCTACCCGGACAAGGTCGCTGCGATCATCATCGAGCCCGTCCTGGGCGAAGGTGGCTACGTGGTCCCGCCGCCCGGGTTCCTGCCGCGACTTCGCGAGATCACCCGCGAGCACGGGATCCTGCTCATCGCGGACGAGGTCCAGACCGGGTTCGGACGGACCGGCGAGCTGTTCGCGGTCCAGCACTGGGGCGTCGAGCCGGACATCATCGTCATGGCCAAGGGCATCGCCTCCGGGTTGCCGCTCTCCGGGATCCTCGCCCGCCAGGAGCTGATGACGCACTGGAGGCCGGGCTCGCACGGCGGCACGTACGGCGGCAATGTCGTGTCGTGTGCCGCGGCCAACGCCACGCTCGATGTGATCGAGGACGAGGGCCTCGTCGCCAACGCCCGAGATCGCGGGGCCCAGTTCCTGGCCGGACTCGATGCACTCGCTGGCCGCTACCCGTCGATCGGCGACGTGCGCGGGCTCGGACTGATGGTCGCCATCGAGCTGATCAAGCCGGGCGTCGGCGACGGTCGCACGCCCGATCCCGACCTCACCAAGCGCATCCAGGCCGAGGCCCTTGCCCGCCACCTCATCGTCCTCACCGCCGGCACGTACGTGAACGTCGTGCGGATCATCCCGCCGCTCGTCACGACAGCCGCCGAGGTGGATCAGGCCCTCGGCATCCTCGACGAGAGTCTCGCGGCCGCCGGGGCATGAGCCGATGACCCCGCGGTGACGGTCGAGGCGGGCCGCCGCCTGGACGACGCCCGCCTACGGGTCGAACGGTTCCTCGAGGAGCTCGATCACCTCGGCATCGAGGATGTCGCCCTCGTCTCCCTGCCGTCGGATGGGGCCGCCGAGCGGACGCCCGCCCGCGAGGCCGCGGCCGCAGCGTGCGTGGCGGCGGGCTTGGGTCCGCTCCTCGAGGAAACCCGCGAGACGGCCCGAACCCGGGTGGTCCGCATGTACGACCGGAACGTATACCAGCCCACCTCGGCTGGGCTGAACTGGGGTCGCTCACTCGGGACCAGCGAGGATCGTGTGGCCGTGGCCGCCGCCGTCGAAGATGCCGCCATCGGGACGGTCGCCGCTGACGTCGCGATGGCCGATGAGGTGGAGGCGCTCCTCGAACCGATGGGCCTGCTCACCGCGATGCACCCGGACGAGACGCCGCGGAGCCAGTTCGCGGGGACCGGTTGGACGGCCCGCGTCGGGGCGCTCCTGTTCCTCGTGTTCGTTGCCGTGACGGTCGCCGTCCTCGGCGTGCGCTTCGGTCCGATCGGTTGGGCGGTCGCTCTCGCCATCGTCGTCGCCACGGCGGCCGCCATCCTGCGCGACCGATCCGCGCCGTGACCGGCGTCGTCGTCAAACCCGCGACGAGCGAGCGCTGGTCCGATCTGCTTGCGATCTTCGAGGGTGACGGCCCGAAGGGCTGCTGGTGCCAGTACTGGCGCCAGTCGAGCGGCGACTACAACCGTAAAGAACCCGGCTCCGGCGAGCGACAGCTGCACGCCCAGATGGACGCCGATCCTCCTGCACCGGGCCTGATTGCCTACGTGGG
>JBKJXL010000031.1:0-11576 GCA_046716225.1 Candidatus Limnocylindrales bacterium
CTCATCTGGCGCGACGATCTGCAAAAACGGATCGTCCAAGAAAGACTACCAGAGGGTAGCGGCCGCCGCTCTCGCCTGGTCGGATCGGATGCGTTGCATCGCAGACTTGTACCACACCGGCCGGGGCCGGGGAACGCTGTCCGCGCCCGTCTGGACGACAATGCAGCGCATGGCCCACATCCACCCTGACCAGGCCCCCGCTACGGACGTCGCGGACGGCGACCCCGACGCCGCCGACTCCGCCGTCGACTCCAGCGCCGACGGCTTTGCCGCACTCGAGCTCGACGCTCGGCTGCTGACGACGATCGCGGCCCTCGGCTACGAGGAGCCGACCCCGATCCAGCGCGAGGCGATCCCGCCACTCCTGGCCGGGCGCGACCTGCTCGCCGAGGCCCCGACCGGAACCGGCAAGACGGCCGCGTTCGCGCTGCCGACACTCCAGCGGATCCCGATCGGGCGGGCCGGCGAAGGCGGCACGTCTGCACTCGTCCTCGTCCCCACCCGCGAACTTGCGATGCAGGTGGCCGAAGCGCTCCACAAGTACGGCCGCGAGCTGGGAGCCCGGGTCCTGCCCGTCTACGGTGGCCAGCCGATCAGCCAGCAGCTGCGCGGCCTGCGAGCCGGCGTCGATGTCGTCGTGGCCACGCCCGGTCGCGCGGTGGACCACCTGAAGCGGGGCAGCCTTCGCTTCGATGCCATCGAGGTGGCGATCCTCGACGAGGCGGACGAGATGCTCGACATGGGCTTCGCCGAGGACCTCGAGACGATCCTGTCGGCCACCCCGGACGACCGCCAGACCGCGCTCTTCTCGGCCACGATCTCGCCGACCATCACCCGCATCGCGAAGCGCCACCTGCGCGAACCGGTCCGGATCACGGTCCATGCGGAGAAGCGCACGGCCGAGGGTGTTGTCCGTGTCCGACAGATCGCGTATGTCGTTCGACGCAACGACAAGCTGGCCGCGCTGTGTCGGATCCTCGATGTGGAGGACCCGACATCCGCGCTCGTCTTCGCGCGGACCCGGGGCGAAGTGGACGACCTCGCCGAGGCGCTGAGCGCCCGTGGCCACGACGCCGGCGCGCTCCACGGTGGACTCGCGCAGGAGGGCCGCGATCGGATGATGGGCCGCTTCCGCGACGGCTCGCTGGACGTGCTGGTCGCCACGGACGTCGCCGCCCGCGGCCTCGACATCGAGCATGTCTCGCATGTCGTGAACTACGACGTCCCGTCCGATCCCGACCAGTACATCCACCGCATCGGGCGGACCGGGCGCGCCGGCCGTGAGGGCACCGCGATCACGCTGGTCGAGCCACGAGAACACCGCCAGCTCCGCAACATCGAGCAGGCGACCCACTCGAAGCTTCAGATCGCCCACCTGCCGACCGTCGCGGACCTGCGCGAGCGCCGCACCGAGATCCTGCGGGCCAACCTTCGTGAGGCGCTGGTCGGTGACGACTTCGATCGGTTCCGCGGCGTCGTGGAACCGCTCACCGACGAATTCGACCTGGTCGATATCGCCCTGGCGGCGATCAGCCTCATCGAGGGCGCCGGGGCGACCGACGACGACGAGGTGGAGCTGGCGTCGCCCCCGCTGATGAACCAGCCACCCCCGCGGACCGGTCGCCCGGGACCAGGCGGGTCACCGGGTCGTCGGCCGCCAGCGCCACGGACCGGACCGAGCCAGGACCGTCCAGGCAGCGCCGGCCCCTGGATCCGCCTCTTCGTGGGCGGCGGCCGCCAGGTAGGCCTGCGTCCAGGCGATCTCGTGGGCGCGATCACGAACGAGGCGGGCGTACCCGGATCCGCCATCGGCGCCATCCGCATCGACGACGCGTTCTCGCTGGTGGATGTCCACGAGAGCGTGGTCGACCCGGTCGTCCAGGCGCTGCGCACGGCGACCATCCGGGGTCGCAGGCTGCCCGTCCGCGTCGACCGCTGACGCCACAGGCCAGGCCTCCCAGGCGTCGTGCGTCCGTGATCGATCGGTTCGCCAAGACCGCCCGTCGCGCGACCGAGCGCATCTATCCCCGTGGCGCGATCCTGCTCTCGGTCCTGTCCCTCGCCTACTTCGCGACGGGGATCGTCCGAAATCGAGTCTTTGCCAACACGTACGGGGCGGGGGCGGAGCTTGACGCGTACAACGCGGCCTTTCGGATCCCGGAGATCGCCCTCGACGTTCTCGTGGCGGCAGGCCTGACCGCTCCGTTCGTGCCGATCTATAGCCGGCTCCGGCATGACGAAGGTGACGATCGATCGGCCAACGACTTCGGACGCACGGTCCTGACCGGAGCGGTCGGCGTGATGACGCTCGCCAGCATCGCGATCTTCCTGGCCGCCCCATGGCTCGCCGGGGTCGTCGCGGAGGGGTTCGACCCGGCGACCCAGGACCTGTATGTCCAGCTCCTTCGGATCAACTGCCTCGCGCAGGTCCTCTTCGCCGCGTCGATCGCGCTCGGCGAGATCCTCGTGGCCCATCGGCGGTTCCTGTTCTACGCGCTCGCCCCGATCTTCTACACGACCGGGATCATCGTCTTCACGGTCCTCTTCGCCGACCGGTACGGGATCGTGGCCACGGCGTGGGGTGCGGTCGCCGGCGCTGCCGCGCACCTCGGGATCCGGGCGATCGGCACGACCCGGACGACGTTCCGTATCCGGCCGGCGTTTGCGGTCCGGTCTGCGGCGTTCCGGGAGTTCCTGCGCCTGATGTTCCCGCGGATGTTTTCGGTCGCCATCGAGCCGCTGACGATCACGTATTTCACGCGCATGGCGGCGGGCCTGGGGGTGGGCGCCGTCTCGTCGCTCAACTTCGGGCTTGACTACCAGGTCCTGCCGGTCAGCCTGATCGGGGCCTCGTTCTCGCTGGCGGTCTTCCCGGTCCTCACGGCCGCCTTCGCCGATGACGACGGACGGACGTTCCGGGCCGTCCTCATCCGGAACGTCGTCACCATCGGCATCCTGACCACGCTTGCCGCCGTGGCGCTGTTCGTGCTGTCCGAGACCCTCGTGGAGGTCCTGCTGGGCGGCGGCAAGTTCACGGCGGAGGACGTGGCGACCACCTCCCTCGTCGTCGCGGCGTTCGCCGTGTCGATCCCGTTCGACGCGCTTGCCTACCCGCTCTCGCGCGGCCTGTACGCGACGCACGACACGATTCGCCAGGTCATCGCCTCGTTCGCGGGCCTGGGCGTCGTCATCGTCGCCAGTCAGGCCCTGGAGCCGGCGGCCGGGATCCTAGCGATCCCGTTCGGCTACGCGGCCGGGATGATGGCCAAGGACACGTTCCTGGCGGTCTTCCTGACGGCGCGCGTCCGACGGATCGGGGTCAGTCCGCCGGCGCCATGAGCGTCGGGACGATCGCGATGTACAGGCCGTCGCGATCGGGATAGCGTCCTTCCGGCCGCTTCCATGGGAGGAAGTTGCGAGCCAACTCCTTGTCGTCCTGGAACGTCCCGGGCGGATCGGACTGGCCCCAGATGCTCGAGTTCCACGGGTACCACGGGTCAAGGATGTAGGCTCCGGAGATCTTGCTGAACTGGAACAGGGAGGGGTCGGAGTCGGCTTTGAAGCCGGTCATGATCCAGGTGTGCGCGCCCCGCCAGGCGAGCAGGATGACCGGGGCCTTCGTGGCCTGGATCGCCCTGGCCGCGTCGCGTTCCGCGGCGAGTCGGGAGTCGTAGCCGCGCACTTCGTAGCCCGGAGCCCCATAGGCCTCGAGCGCGAGGGCCATCGCGTGCGGACCCCACAGGCCGTTGTGGCTGTCGTCGTAGCTCTCCCACTCCTTGACCCGCGACTGGAGTTCGCGCTGGAACCCGTCTGACGTGTTCCCCTTGCCGAGGAACGCCAACACCATCTGAACGCCCGCCGCTGCGCACCAGGTGTCCTTCGACTGGTGGGCAAACACCTTCGTCGGGTTCGCGGCGATGTCCACGTCGACCGGCACCTTGCGTGGCGTCGGGGTGGGTGTCGGTGTGGGATCGGGCGTCGGGCTCGGGGTCGCCGCCGGATCGAGGGAGACGACGGGAGCCGGTGTCGGGCTGGGGGTCGGCGCCTCCGTCGGGGGCGGGGTGATCCGGATCGTGACGACGCCAGGCCGATCCGGAGGTGGACCGCTGATGAACCGGTCCACGCGTGCCACCAGACGGTCGAACCGGTCGCCGGCCCCGAACGTATCGGTGGCCACGAGCAGCGTCCCCAGGAGCAGCGCGGCGGCGGCGACGACCGCGGCGACGCGCAGCCATGCGTGGCGACGTCGATGGCGATTGGCGCTGCTGGCGCGGGACCACATGCCGGACGGACTCCGAGAACGGTGGGACGAGACGGGGAGGAGACGGAACCGCGGACGATGGCGTTACGGCGGACCCGTGCGCCACCCGCCACAGCCTCTCACAGGTCGCCGGTCCGGGCCTTGCGCGGGCGGTTCGGCACGGGACGCGCATCCGTGCCACCATCGGCAGCACGCTCCCGTCTCCCCCCAGATCCCGGAGGCCGCACCGTGGACCGCTTCGAACCGAACCTACGGATCCCTGGACCCACCGCCCTGCCCGCCAGCGTCCGCGAGGCCGGGGCCCGCCAGATGATCAACCACCGAGGACCCGAGTTCGCGGCGATGCTCGGCAGGATCCTCGACGGGATGAAGCCGTACTTCGGGACCACCAACGACATCGCGGTGCTGTCGTGTGCTGGATCGGGCGGCCTCGAGGCGGCGGTCGTCAACACGCTGTCGCCGGGCGATCGCGTCGTCGGCGTCTCGATCGGCTCGTTCGGCGACCGGTTCGCGAAGATCGCGCAGACCTACGGGGCTGGCGTGACGAAGGTCGAGGCCGAGTGGGGCTACGCGGCGGCCGCCGATGAGGTCCGTGAGATCCTCCGCGCCACGCCGGATGCCAGGGCGGTCCTGCTGACCCACAACGAGACATCGACCGGGGTCATGAACCCCATCGCGGACCTGGCGGCGGCCGTCCGGGCCGAGACCCCCGATGCCCTCATCCTGGTGGACAGCGTGTCCGGCCTGGGTGCCGTCCCCTTCGAGATGGACGCCTGGGGCGTGGACGTCGTCGTGACCGGCTCGCAGAAGGCCTGGATGGCCGCCCCGGGCCTGGCGATGATCGCCGCCTCGCCGCGCGCCTGGGCCGCCATGGAAACGGCGACGATGCCGCGCTTCTACCTGGACCTGCGCGCCCATCGCGACAGCCATGCCAACGGCCAGACGCCGTGGACACCGGCGATCGCCGTGGTCTACCAGGTGGACGAGGGCCTGCGGCTGATGGGCCTAGAGGGCAAGGACGCCGTCTTCGCCCGGCACGAAGCCTGTGCGGCGGCCGCGCGCGCCGGCCTGGCCGCCCTTGGGTTCCAGCTCTTCGCCGATCCAACGGTCGCCTCGCGCACGGTCACCGCCGCGCACGTTCCCGCCGACCTCGACTGGAAGGCGTTCAACGGCGAGGTCAAGCGACGGGGCGTGGTCCTGGCCGGTGGCCAGGGCAAGCTCACCGGCAAGATCTTCCGGCTGGGACACCTCGGCTCCGTGACCCTCGAGGAGATCCTGGGCGCGATAAGCACCCTGGAGGTGGCCTGCATGCAGGCCGGCCGGCCGATCACTCCGGGCGCCGCGGTCGCCGCCGCCCAGGTCGCGGCGCTCACCTCCAACGGTCTGGTCACCCCGTCCGGCGCGCTCGCGGGCGCATGAGGGTCCTCGTCGCCGAACCGGTCGCCAGCGAGGGCGTGGACCTGCTCCGCGCCCACCACGACGTCGACGAACGGCACGGCCTGACTCGCGAAGAGCTGTGTGCGGCCATCGGCGACTACGACGCCCTGGTCGTTCGGAGCCAGGTCCAGGTGGACGCCGCACTGATAGCGGCGGGCACTCACCTGCTCGTCATCGGACGGGCGGGCGTGGGCGTGGACAACGTGGACCTGGACGCGGCCACCCGGGCAGGCATCACGGTCGTCAACGCCCCCACCGGGAACACGATCGCGGCCGCCGAACACACGCTGGCGCTGCTCTACGGTGTCGCGCGACGGATCGCCCCGGCCGATGCGTCGGTCCGACATGGCGAGTGGCAACGAGCCCGGTTCACGGGCCTGGAGCTGCGCGGCCGAACCCTCGGGATCGTCGGACTCGGGAAGATCGGCCTGGCGATCGCGCTGCGCGCGCGGGCCATGGAGATGACGGTCATCGGCGTGGATCCGTACGTCTCGGCGGACCAGGCGGCGAATCACGGCGTCGACCTGGTCGACTTCGAGACGCTCCTGACCCGCGCCGACGTCATCACGCTCCATGTGCCGCTCACCAAGGCCACCAGGGGGCTCATCGGGCGCGACTCGATCGCCCGGATGAAACCGGGCGCGATCGTCCTCAACGTCGCCCGCGGTGGGATCCTCGATGAGGCCGCCGTCGCCGACGCGCTCCGATCCGGTCAGCTGGCCGGTGCCGGCGTGGACGTCTTCGTGGACGAGCCGCCGGTCGGCTCGCCGCTCCTGGACGCGCCGAATACGCTCCTGACGCCACACCTCGGCGCGTCCACGGCGGAGGCCCAGGTCCTGGTCTCCGAGGAAGTCGCCGCCCAGATCCTCGACGTGCTCGATGGCCGGAGCGCCCGTTATGCCGTGAATGCCCCGCTGCTGACCCCGGAAACGGCCAAGGCCATCGCGCCGTACTTGCCGCTCGCCGTGACGCTTGGCCGCTTCCTTGCGCAGTTCTCGCGCGGCGGCATCAAGTCCCTGCACCTCGAGATCGCCGGCGACCTGGCCGAGTTCGACGGAGCGCCGCTCACCGCCGCCGTTCTGCGCGGGTTGCTGGAGACCTCGATCACCGAGCGCGTCAATCTCGTCAACGCGATGGCCCTCGCGAAGGCTCGCGGGATCACGATCGTCGAGCGACGAACGCCGGTCGCGGGGGCGTTCGCCGCACAGCTGACCCTGTCCAGCGAGACCCCGGATGGACCGGTGGCCGTGGCCGGGACCGTCGCCGGGGGCGAGGCACGCCTGACCCGACTCGATGACTATCGGCTGGACATGGCGCCAGCGGATGCGATGCTCATCACCCGCCACATGGACCGACCGGGCACGGTCGGTCGGATCGGGCTGATCCTCGGCGCGGCCGACGTGAACATCAGCGCGATGCAACTGGCGCGGTCTCGGCCCCGAGAAGGGGCGCTGATGATCCTCGCCCTCGACGACGAGGTCCCCGAGGGGGTCGTGGACGCCATCCGGGCGGACGAGGCCATCTTGGACGTGTGGTCGATCGAACTCGGGGCGGTCCGCTGAGCGAGCCCGTCTCGCCCATCCCCGACGGTCTGGACGGGGCCCTGGTCCTCGTCCGCCATGGCCAGTCCCGGCTGATCGAGGAAGGGCGGTTCCAGGGCCAGCTGGATTCGCCCCTCACCGCGGTCGGGCACGAGCAAGCCCGCGCGGTGGCGAGCCGACTCGCCGGGCGCCGCGTGCCCCCGGCCCTGCCCGTGCCGGCCGGCCTGCCTGCCGAGATCGTCCACTCACCGCTGCTCCGGGCGGCGGCGACAGCGGAGGCGATCGCCGAAGCGCTGGCCGCGTCCGACCCGGCCGGTGCGGGCGTGGCGGTCCGCGGCGACGCGGGCTTCCTCGAGATCGGCCAGGGCGAGTGGGAGGGGCTCGCCGGGACCGAGATCACGGATCGCTACGGCGGCACGCTGGCAGCTTGGCGGCGCCGACCCTGGGAAACGGTCGCCCCTGGGGGCGAGACGCTCGCCGACGTGGCCGCCCGCGTCCGGCCGGCCCTGGCGACCATCCTCTCGGGCCTGCGCGCCGGACACGAGGCGGGCACCCTTGACCGCTCGCAGGTCGCAGGCTACGTAGATGCGGCGCCGGATCATCCGTGGGCGATCCTCGTCGGGCATGACGGGGTGTTCAAGGTGGCCCTGCTGAACCTGTTCGGTCTGCCGATCGAGCGCTTCTGGATGTGGTCCATGGACCTGTGTGCCATCACGGTGATCGAGTTCCGCGCCGGCCGAGCCGTCCTGCGCGCGCACAACCTGACCGATCACCTGAGGGTCATGCACGCACCTGGATCCGCCGATCCGACACCTGACTCGTTCCGCCCCGAAGGCGCTCTCTAGCTCAGCGCCTGGGACGTCGATCCCGCCGGAAGAACAGCCGGAGCAAGAGCACGCGCAGTCGGCGCTCGGCCTCGCGCAGGGCGTGCAGTCCGTCCGCACCCAGGATGCCCCGCCCGTAGGTGGACTCGACCTTGGCGCGCGCGACCGTTTCGAGCTGCGGTCTCGCTTCCGGCAGAACCTCGGCCAGGGCGCCGGCGTACTCGTAGACGGTCTGGTTGGGGCGTGGCCCGAAGCCCAGGCGAGCCGCGATCCGGGTCACGGAGCCATACGCTCGGTCCGGCGTCGTCTGCCCGCGTGGGCCGCGGCGCCAGGTCATGAACATGAGGACGCCGACGACTGTCGCGAGCAGCACCGCGACGGCGCCCATGAGGCCCGCGCTGGGGCCGCCCGTGCCGATGCGAAAACTCCCCGGAGCACCGTCGAAGCCTTCATCGCGGAGGTTCCGGGTCGGCCGGGCCGAGGATCCGGGCCCGAAGCTCGAGGACGGTCGTGGCGACGAACTGGCCAGCGGGGCACCGGTCGGCAACGGATCCAGTCGCGACACCTCGCCTCCGGTCGGGTCGAACGCGACCCAGCCGTAGCCGGGGAAGAAGACTTCCACCCACTGGTGCCGGTTGCGACCGAGGAGCGTCTCCTTGCCCGACCGCGGGTCGCGGGTTCCCGGCAGGTAGCCTTCGGCGATGCGGCTTGGGATCCCGAGTTCGCGCAGGAAGATCGCCATCGTCGAGGCGTAGTACTGGCAGTAGCCTTCGCGGTACCTGGCGAAACACTCGACGGCCGACAACCCTTCCTGGGCGCAGGGCAGGTCCGTGACGTCGGTGTCGTACCTGAACTCGTCGCGGTGGAACAGGATCTCCATCGTCCTGGCCAGTTCGTACGGCGTGCTCGCCGCGCCGTTCGGCGCCGCCGCGGCCATCTGGGCGAGCAGGTCCTCGGCCGCCTCGCCCATCGCCCCGTCCGGGACGCCCAGGTAGGTGTCGAGGATCTCCTGCGGATAGTCCGTGCCCGCCTCGATGAGGCGGTTCGACTCCAGGCCGCCTTGCCCACGGATCGGCACCACCGCGGCAACGGTGTACGGGTTGGATGACGGGTTCCGCTGGAGCGAGACGAACAGCCCTGCGGGGCCGAGCGTGCGGACCGTGGCGGTCTGGTTGACCGAGTCAGGACGATGCGGCGAGAGGATGAACGCCCCGCTGTACTCGACCGGCGTCACGGTGAACGTGATCGGGCGGGTCGCCAGTGTGTCCGCCACATCTTCCAGGGTGCCATCGAGCAGCACGTCGCCGCCCGGCTTGACGGTCTCAGCTGGTCGCGTGGTCGTCCAGCCATAGAGCCCGAACGTGTCGTAGGTGGAGGCACGCCAGTAGAAGGCTTCGTCCTCGTCCGGCGAGACCGAGATCGTCACATGCGTCCGGTCGTCGCTGACCCAGAACCCGCGGATGGAACTCTCGTCGCCGAACTCCGAGCCCAGGGTGCGGGCGTTGGGGCCGACCGGCAGGTACTTGGCGAGCGATTGGGACACCTGGATCACCCTGTCACTCATGCCGTCCCAGGCGCCGGCCAGCGGATCCGACGCCGCCGTCTTGGTCAGGAGCACGGATCCCACGACGGCCAGGACGATGAAGACGGAGCCGCCGCGCAGGTAGATCCCTGAGATCGCGGCCGGGTCGCCGATCCGCCGTCGCAGCCACTCGCCCTGCTCGTCGAGCGCATGGAAACGGATGAGCAGGAACATCGAGGCAACGCTGTACAGCACGAGGTAGCCGAGCTGTTCGTTGACCGTGAGGGCCATGTTGACGACGAGGGCGACTCCGATGACGACGACCGCATTCAGCGGCCGACGGTGACCGAACGTGGCATACGCCGCGAACATCGACGTCGCCCAGACCAGCAGGCCGATGACCCACAGGTGGTGCCCGTACTGGCTGGTGAACTGGTTGGTCTCGACGATGAGGTCGACATAGGCCTGGACGGCGGCGGTCGCCGTCGCCTCGAACCGCCCAGGGATCGATCCGTCGCTCTGGAGGTTTGCCCCCACGAGCCAGGGCACCACGAGCGCGGCCACCAGTGACCCGACGAGGTACGTCCGCCAACGGCCGAGTCCCAGCTTGGGCCCGACGAACCCCATGAGGACGCCGCCGACCGCAGCCCACGTCAGGAAGTCCGTATACGTCCCGCGACCCATGACTGGCGCGACGTCGTCGACGGCCCAGGCCATCGTGACGCACATCAGCAGCACGAGTCCCAGGCTCAGCCAGCCCTCGGCCGGTCCAGAGGCGAGCCGGCGCCTCATCCGGACAGGCTCTCACCGAGCGCCTTGTCCGGCGTCACGACGTGAAATGGCAGCTCGTACTCGGCGAGCGCATGGCGCAGGGCCCGCGCCCGCTTCGCGGCAGCCTCAGCCTCCGGGCCGTCCGGCGGAGGTTCGAACGCGGCCGGATCCAGTGTGACCACGACGCACCCGACACCGCGCGCCCGGAGGGCCGCGAGGGCTCGGACCCAGACTGGGTCGAGGGACGCGGTGATGATCACCACCGTCATCCCGCGCTTGAGCCGGCCCACGGTCGCGACGAGAGTCTCGAGGAGCGGCGCGGACCCGTCCGCGTCGACGGCCGCGAGGAGCTGCATGATCTTGAGATGCTGGCGACCGCCCCGGTCGGCGGGAAGGTGGGCGATCCGTGACGCGCTGACGGTCATCCCGACCGCCCGGTTCTCACCGATCGCCTTGTGGGCGATGGACGCTGCCGCATGGATGGCGACCTCGGTCGTGGACGCCTCGCCACGGCCGACCTGGATCCCGCGCTGGAGGTCCAGGACCAGCCAGGCGTCGGCGGTCTGCTCGAGCTCGAATTCCTTGACCTGGATCTCGCCGTGGCGGGCCGTCGCCCGCCAGTGGATCCGGTTGAAGCTGTCGCCCGGGGCCCACGGCCGGACGGTCGTCGCGAGCGGCGTCGTCTGGAGGGTCCGCTCCGGCGAGGCGTTCGTTCCCTCGAGATAGGCGGCCGGCAGGCGCCAAAGCGGAATCGCCTCGATCCGGGGATAGACGACGACCGCGACGCCCTGCCCGACCGAGGCCGACGCCTCGAAGAACCCGAACGGGTCGCCGGTCCGGATCTGGAGCGGCTCGATACGGAAGTGCCCGCGGCGGACGAGCGGGGCCCGGACGAGCCACGATCGCTCCGCCCTGGGACCTAGCGGAATCGCCCGGCCGGGCAGGCCACCGGGCAGTGTCGTCGGGTTGTGGACCTCGAGCCACGGCTTCGGGATCCGGCTCGTGTTGCGGAGCGTGTAGGTGACCCGGATCTTGTCGCCGACATGGCCGTTCAGCTGGCTCACCGCATAGCCGGCTTCGAGGTCGGACAGACCGAGCCGGGTGACGATGTACGAGCCGCCGATGACGATGATCGCGAGGTAGACGAGATAGAAGAGGAACTCGAGGCCGGTCGAGAACGCGGCGATGAGGAGGATCGCCGCGATCAGGATGAGCTGGAC
>JBKJXL010000032.1:0-5427 GCA_046716225.1 Candidatus Limnocylindrales bacterium
GGGTCTGGATCGGGCGAAATGCAGGGGCATCGCCGGCGGTGAACGCGACCAACGCGACAGACGCGACACGCCAGCGGCCTCCAACGCGGCGTGCCGGTAGTCGACCGGTCGCGATCCAGCGCTGGACGGTTCGCGTCGTCGTGCCGATCCGGGCCGCGGCCTGGCTTGGGCTGAGTTCGTCGTCCATCGTGTCGCGATCGTCGCATCAGTGGCGTCGGATGGCAACCTCATCCAGCGCGACATACCAAGGATTGACAATTCCGTCGGCTCGGTCCACCCATACCGTGTGATCGCATCGGACGAAGCCGATGCCGTCATGCGGAAGAGGCATGGATACCGATCTCGTCGTCCGAGCCCAGCACGGTGACAAGGGGGCCTACGCCCTCCTGGCAACCGAGGTCGCCGATCGGTACCTTGCCGTGGCGCGCAGGATCCTGCGCGACTTGAACCTCGCCGAGGACGCGACGCAGCAGGCGCTGGCCGACGCCGACGCCGCGGCCGAGTCCATCACGGACGCCAACGGCCGTCTTTCCCGCGGTGGAGCCGCTTGCGATCGGCACGCACACCGCCGTCCTCGAGGGAGTTCCGTTTTCGTTCAGCGTTCCATCGTCAGGGTGGACGAGCGGGGAGGTCGGCCCCGCCATCGTCAAGGGCGAAGGCAGGCAGCCCGACGGCATCTGGATCCCCTTCAAGTTCAGTGCGCCGGATAACGTCTACGCGGATCCATGCGCCCATACCCCGCTGAGTCCGCCGCCGAGCGCCACAGCGGCTGGTCTCGCCGCCGCCGTGGCGGCGATCCCCGGGACCGACCTCGTCAGTGGGCCGTCGAGCGTCGACGTCGGCGGGCGTCCCGCGCAGCACGTCGTTCTCACGATTCGCGAGGACCTCGGCTGCGACCCCGATGACGCCTACCTGTGGTACGACGAGAGCACCGGAGGAGCGAGCGGCGGTTGGTGGTTCGCCGGGGCGCTCGGATCCACGATCAGGGTCTGGATCGTCGATGTCGACGGGAAACTCGTCTGGATCGAAGGCCAGACGGTGCAGGACATCCAGGCTATCGTCGACTCGATCAGATTCGGGTCGTCACCCTAGCCCGGACGTCAGCTCACTCGCCTCCGCTCGAACGGCGACGTGGTGGATCGCCCAGGCCGCCCAGACACCGTCCACCCAGCGGCGCGCCAGGTCATCGAGTGGACCCTCGGACGCCTCGTCCAGATCCGGGAAGGTCACCTCGCCGCGAAACGCGGGCGGTTCGAGCCACGGCAGGTCCGGGAAGACCTCGCCGACCGCCTTGCGGATGCGGACGAGCTGGCTCGTCGCCCAGCCGCCTTCCAGCACGAGTTGCAGCGCGATGAGATGGACCCAGACGGACGGCGTGGACTGGGGCCCGGGCACGCCCGGATGCTGGGCAGCGTACGCATCGACGACGAGTTCGCCGCACGGGGTCGGCAGCGGTCCCAGGAGGCCGCCGCCGTAGACCTCGGCATAGATCGCCCAGCAACCCGGCGACGCGCCGATGTAGCGATGCATCGGCCACGTGACGTCCGGCACGAGTGCCCCGCATCCGTAGCAGCGGACCGCGCCGACGGGTTCGCTCACTCGTCCGGTGGCATCCACGACGGCTTGCGCTTCTCCGAGAACGCCGCGAAGCCCTCCTGGGCCTCAGCGCTCACGCGCTGGCGGGCGATGAGTCGGGCCGTATGCCACTTTGCGGAGCCGTGGCCCAGGCCGCGCACTTCGCGCACGACCGCCTTGGCGGCCCGCGCAGCCGTCGGGCCGGCAGCGAGGAGATCAGCCACGGCCGAATCGACGGCCGCATCCAGCGCCTCTTCCCCTTCGACGATCTCGTGGACGAGCCCGATCCGCGCGGCGCGTGTCGCATCGAAGCGCCGACCGCCCGGGAACAGTGCTCGGGCGTTGGTTTCGCCGATCTTGGCGATGACGAACGGGCTGATGACCGCCGGCAGGATTCCCAGGCGCGTCTCGGTGAAGCCGAAACGGGTCCCGCTCTCGGCGATGACCAGGTCCGAGACGGCGCACAGGCCGGCCCCACCGCCGAGCGCCGCGCCGTGGACCCGTGCGATGACCGGGGCAGGGCAGGTGTCGATGAGCTCGAAGGTGTCGGCCATCGCCATCGCGTCCTGCTCGTTGCCTTCCACATCGAGCTGCATGGCCGCTCGCATCCAGGCGACGTCCGCCCCGGCACTGAACGACGGCCCGTCACCGGCCAACACGACCGCCCGCAGGTCCGCGGCGGGTTCACGAGCCAGGGTCGCGAACGTCGTCCGCAGCTCCGCGATCAGCGACGCATCGAAGGCGTTGTGGGCCTCGGGCCGGGCCAGCGTCACGCGGGCGACGACCCCGCCCGGACCAGTGCGCTCGAGACGGACGTGGAGACTCACCCGGCCATCGTACCGCCCGGGCCGGACCTACAATCCGAGGCGATGCCGACCACCCGGGTCGCGATCGTGGGCGCCGGACTCACCGGACCCCTCCTTGCGATCTTCCTCGCCAGGCGCGGACACCAGGTCACGCTCTATGAGCGTCGCCCGGATCCTCGACGCGCCGGTGCCGACGCCGGCCGGTCCATCAACCTTGCACTTTCGGTCCGCGGGATCGACGCGCTCCAGCGGGCTGGTCTGGCCGACGCGGTCCTCGCCCAGGCCCTCCCGATGCGCGGTCGGATCCTGCACGACACCGCCGGCGACCTTGCCTTCCAGGCCTATAGCGCGGACGGCAAGCGGGCGATCAACTCGGTGTCGCGTGCCGGCCTCAACCACCAGCTCGTCGAAGCGGCCGGTGAGGAACCCACGGTCCACTTCCGCTTCGACCACCGCCTGGCCGGGCTGGACCATGAGCGAGGCGAGCTGCGGTTCGATACCCCGGATGGCCCGGTGGACGTGGAGCACGACGTCGTGATCGGGGCAGACGGGGCGTACAGCGTCGTCCGCGAGCGGCTGACCCACGTCGAGGGCACGGACTTCAGCCAGCGATTCCTGCCATGGGGCTACAAGGAACTGGCGATCCCGCCTCGGGACGGCGAGTTCGCCCTGGACCCGGGCGCGCTCCACATCTGGCCGCGCGGCGGCTCGATGATGATCGCGCTCCCGAACATCGACCGGAGCTTCACGGCCACCCTGTTCTGGCCGAACGATGGCCCGTCCGGGTTCGCCGGGCTGGCTTCGGATCACGCCATCACAGCGCGATTCCAGCAGGACTACCCGGATGCCGTCGCGCTGATGCCGGACCTGCCCGCGCAGTTCCGCGAGCATCCGGTCGGGGCCCTGGTCACGGTCCATTGTTGGCCGTGGGTCCGCGGCAGGACGGCCCTCATCGGGGATGCGGCCCACGCGATCGTGCCGTTCTACGGTCAGGGGATGAATTGCGGATTCGAGGACGTCGTCGAGCTGGATCGCTGTCTCGTGGAGACCGACGACGACTGGTCCGTGGCCCTGCCGCGCTACGCCGAGCGTCGCCGTCCGAACACCGACGCGATCGCCGAACTGGCCCTCGACAACTTCGTCGAGATGCGTGACAAGGTCGCGTCGCCGGTCTTCCGGACGCAGAAGCGCGCCGAACATGCCCTCGAGCGGGCCCTGCCTGAGTACTTTGTGTCGCTCTATGAGCTCGTGTCGTTCTCGACTGTGCCCTACGCTGACGCGCGTCGGCGGGCCTCCCACCCGCGTCAGGCAGCGCGAGCCGTCGGCGCGACCGCAGCAGCCCTGACAACCACCGTCATGCGCCGCATCCGGAAGGACGAACGATGACCCGTCGGCCGGATCTCGACGGCGCGCACCTGGAGATGGAGGGTCAGCTCAGCTACGGCGAGTACCTGCATCTCGATGCGATCCTCGGCGCCCAGCACCCGCGGACAGATGCCCACGACGAGGTCCTGTTCATCATCCAGCACCAGGCTACCGAGGTCTGGTTCAAGCTCGTCCTGCATGAGCTCCGGCACGTGATGTCGCAGCTCGACGATGGTGAACTGCGCCCGGCGTTCAAGGGCCTGTCGCGCATCGAGCGGATCATGCTCGTCCTCAACGAGGCGTGGGACATCCTCACGACGCTCACACCGGCGGACTACTCGGCATTCCGAGGTGCGCTGGGCCAGTCGTCCGGGTTCCAGTCGTATCAATACCGCGAGTTCGAGTTCCTGCTCGGCAATCGCGATGCGGTCTACCTGGGTCCGTTCAAGCACCTGCCGCGCATCCACGACCAGCTGGTCGCCACGCTCAACGAGCCGTCGCTCTACGACCACACCCTCGCGCTCCTGGCGAAGCGCGGCCTCTCGATCGCGCCGGAGGTGCTGGGACGGGACGTGACGAAGTCGTACGTCGCGGATCCGTCCGTCCTGGCCGCGTGGAAGACCGTCTACAGCGACACGACGACGCACTGGGACCTGTACGAGCTGGCCGAGGAGCTCGTGGACCTCGAGGAGGCCACCCGCCGTTGGCGGTTCCGCCACGTGACCACCGTGGAGCGGGTCATCGGCGGCAAGCGCGGGACGGGCGGCACGCCTGGCGTCCCGTACCTGCGCGATCGTGTCGCGACGGTCCTCTTCCCGGAGCTCTGGCAGGTCCGCACCGAGTTGTAGGGCCGGGGGGCGAAGCGCCTCGGGCCCCGTGGCGTGGCGCGCACCGGCCTTCGGGCCACGCGCCTGTCAGACGCGATCTCGGAACGAACCCCTCGTGGACGGCCGACCAGACTGCAGATTCCGTCGGATTCGATCGATGTCCTCGCTCGTTCGCCTCGGAAGCGCGCCTGACAGGCGCATGAAGGCGTGAGGAGCGCCGGGTGGAGGGCTCCCGGGGCGGGGCGCGCGGCGCGGGTCGCGTGGCGCGATGCACAATCCGCCCGCGCGCCGGGCCTCAGTCCAGCAGGCGGACCTCGTCGCCGACGCGGATCGTTCCAGGCCGCTCGACGTCGCCGTAGACGCCGAACATCAGGTCCTTCCCGTCAGGGCCGGCGAATCCGCGGTACTCCTTGATCGTGCGGAGGGTGTCGTAGTCGCGGTCGCCCGTGTCCGGGTCGTGGGTCGTGATCGCGCAGCGGGGGATCGCTCCGGTCACGCGCAAGGTCACGTCGCCGAGTCCCACTCGATGCCCGATCCACGTGTCCTCTTCGTGGGCGATGTCGCCCGCGAGGTTGATGAGCATCCGGAACCGCCGGCCGTCGATGGCGCCGGCACCGAGGTGATGGCCGAGCTTGTCCAGCGAGGCGTCCGTCACCATCGACAATCGGCCGTCCTTCTGCAGCGCGCCGGGCAGCGTGCATCGGATCACTCGAACGGATCGGTCCATGAACGCCGAGAGCGCCTCGGCGAACGGACCATCGAGCTCGTGGCCCTGCGTCGGGAGCCGGCGGATGACCGCCTCGAACGCCGGGCCCGGCCGGACGTCATCCTCGACGACCCGCCCGTCAGGGAAG
>JBKJXL010000033.1:0-4376 GCA_046716225.1 Candidatus Limnocylindrales bacterium
CTCGGGACGATGGCCTCCGAGCTGGTGGGCCGGCAGAACTTCGGCAGCGGCAACGAAGGCTGGCTCGGCCCGCTGGCCGGCGCGCTGTCGTGGGTCGTCGTGGGTGCCATCCTGTTCTGGATCCACGCCTCGGATGCACGACGCGCGATCCGCGACGCCTCGATCATCGGCGAGGACGATCGCGCCAGTGCCCTCAGGGTGGCGTACTTCGGTGCCGTCATCCTCGTCTGCCTCGGGTTCGTCGCGGTGTCCGTGGCGACCGCGATCGCCGAGTTCGGTCGGTTCGTGGTCGGCGTCGGCGACGCCAGCGGACCTGGCGACCTGCTGGAACTTGCGGTCGGACCGATGCTGGTGGCGACCCCCTTCGCCGTCGCGGGCTGGCTGCACTGGGATGCGCAGCGCCGGGAAGCCGCTCAGCGGTCCTCGGCGGCGCTCGCCGGTGCCGAGCGCCTGGGACTCCACCTGGCCGCGCTGGCCGGGATCACCTTCCTGGCCGTCGGCGCTGCCCAGGTCCTGGGCCGAATGTTCGATGTCGTCATGGGCGGTGCGATCGTCGACGACTTCTTCCGCTTCGAGCTGGCCTGGTTCCTCGCCCAGATCGTCCTGGGCGCGGTGCTGTGGGTCCCCGCCTGGCTGGCCATCCTCCGCCGTCGAGCCGCCGACCCGCTCGCCGAGCGACGAGCGGCCGCCGGCCGGGCGTACCTGTACCTCGTCGTGGGCGTGGCGATCATCGCAGCGGTCCCGAGCGCGGCGTTCACGCTCTTCCGACTCATAGACCGGGTCCTCGGCGGGACCGGATCCGCGCTGACCTCAGAACTGGCGATCCCGGTCGCTGTCCTGATCGTCGCGTCGATCATCGCGACGTACCACGGGCGCCTGGTAGTCGCGGATCTTCGGTACACGGCATCGACGACGGCGAGCGAGTCTGCGCGGGCGACGACCAACGAACGCATGTCTGCCGATACGGCACCCGCCCCGCCGGATGCGGCGGTCGGCGCATCGCTGGCCCTGATGTTGCGGGCGGATCCCGGGACGGATCTCACGGCAGTGGTCGAGTCGCTCCGCGAGCACCTTCCGGCTGGCGTGGTCCTCGAGGACGCCGGCGGCTGACGCAAGCCGTGCTAGCGTCTCCACTCGGACAGGCGAGTCGCGCCTACATCCGACCACACGAGTCCGGGTTCGTTCGGGAGCGGTCCGCCCGCCGTCAGCGTGCGGACCCAGTCACGGGATGAGCCCGGGAACCGCGCGGCAAAGATCTGCGGATAGCGACTCAGGATGGAGCGGTTTCGGGCTGTCGCTCGTACGACCCAGACAAGACCGATCTGTGCGTCCTCGTTCCACCGGCGTGTGGCCAGGATGGCGGCGTCGGCTCGCTTTCGATCGCTCGAGCGGACGGCGGCACCGACATCGGCGATCGTGTTCCAACACTCGACGACGATGAGCCGGTGGCGATGCTCCGATGACAGCATGACGTCAGCGGCGCGCCACGAGTCCACAGGCCCCGTCATGAGCTCCACCGAGGCTGCGAAACCAGCGTCCTTGGCAAGCCTGAGCACGAGCTCCTGGATCGCCAGGTGTCCCGCATCGGCCGGCCCCTCGATCAGGTCGCGACCGAACGAGACCAGCAGCGGTCGATCGAGGGCCACGCCGATGCGCTGCAGGGCGTCGAGGTCGACCTGCCCGACCGCACGTTCGATCCGGCTCACGACCATCCGGCCAGGGCAGCGCGGCGAGCCAACTCGATGCGCGTCCATCCACGGCGCTCTCGCATGGCGCGGATCTCGCCTCCGATCCGAGCCCGCTGCTCCAGGTTGCGGCGCATCGCTTCGACGACGATGGGCGACCGTCTGATGCCAGGCATGATCGCGCCATGTTCATCTGCGCCACTTCGCGCGTCCTTATCCGTGCCCGAACCGCGCGATCGACTCCAGATCAGGCCCGTCGACCTGTCCACGCACATGTCGTGTGCAGACCAGGTCGGATGGCCGGTGATTCGGTCGATGATGCGGCCGGACCGTCGACGAAGACGCGAAGACGAACACCTGCCGTGCACGGTCCGCGAGAGACGATCAGGCGGCGCCGGCCCGCGGCGGCGACCTGCGTCAGGCGGGCGCCGGCCTGGTCAGACCGCGGCGGCCCGTGCGGGCGCGGCAGGCCCCTGCAGGTCAGGCGGTCTCGCCCTGCTCCGCGAGCCAGTTCTGGTAGTTGGTCTCGTCCACTCCCTTGTCGACGTCCGACTTGGTCAGCAGCAGCGGGACGCGACCGTCGCGGATCGTCTCCTCGGTGATGATGCACTTGCGGATGTCGGTGCGGTCCGGGATGTCGTACATGACCTCCAGCAGCGACTCCTCGACGATCGAGCGCAGTGCGCGCGCGCCGGTCTTGCGGTCCAGGGCGACCTCGGCGGCGGCCCTCAGGGCACCCGGCGTGAATGCCAGCTCCACCTTGTCGAGCGACAGGAACCGCTGGAACTGGCGCGTGACGGCATTCTTCGGCTCGGTCAGGACGCGAACGAGGTCTTCGGCGCTCAGCGCAGACAGGGTGACCATGACCGGCAGGCGCCCGATGAACTCCGGGATGAGCCCGAACTTGAGCAGATCCTCCGGCATCAGCTTCTCGAGGATCCGACCGCGCTCCACCGGGCTCATCGCCGACTCGGAGCCGAACCCGATCGACCGTCGACCCACCCGCTCCTCGACGATCTTCTCGAGCCCGTCGAACGCGCCGCCGCAGATGAACAGGACGTTGGTCGTGTCGATCTGGATGAAGTCCTGGTGCGGATGCTTGCGCCCGCCCTGCGGCGGCACGTTGGCGACCGTCCCTTCCAGGATCTTGAGCAGCGCCTGCTGGACGCCCTCGCCGGAGACGTCGCGGGTGATCGACGGGTTGTCCGCCTTGCGCGCGATCTTGTCGATCTCGTCGATGTAGATGATGCCGCGCTGAGCCCGGGCGACGTCGAAGTCGGCCGCCTGGATCAGGCGCAGGAGGATGTTCTCGACATCCTCACCCACGTAACCGGCCTCGGTCAGGGACGTGGCGTCGGCGATGCAGAACGGCACGTCCAGGACCCGGGCCAGCGTCTGGGCCAACAAGGTCTTGCCGCTGCCGGTGGGCCCGACGAGCATGACGTTGGACTTCTGGAGCTCGACCTCGTCGACCGCATTGCCTGCGTTGACCCGCTTGTAGTGGTTGTAGACGGCGACCGAGAGGACCTTCTTCGCCCGTTCCTGGCTAATGACGTACTGGTCCAGCGCGTCCTTGATCTGGTGTGGATTGGGGAGCTTGGACGTCGCGATCTTGGGCCGCGGCGTCTCGAGCATCTCCTCTTCGATGATCTCCTGGCACAGGTTGATGCACTCATCGCAGATGTAGACGCCCTGGCCTGCGATCAGCTTTCGGACCTGTTCCTGGCTCTTCCCGCAGAAGGAGCACCGGTACGGGACCTTGGGCCCCTTGGTGCTGCTCGTCGTCGTCACTCGTTCCCCGACCTCGTTACTTTTCTTTGGCCTTCTTGGGCCCGGGCTCAGCCGGATCGCCGGCGGCCGCTTCGACCTGCGCCGCTGTCACCGTCCCGGATCCCTCGCCCCCGGCGAGCCCGGCGTCGTGCGCTTGTGCGATGAGCGAATCTCCTGGTACAGAGTAGACCGCGTCGATGATGCCATAGTCCCTGGCGGCGTCGGGCGACATGAAGTTGTCGCGGTCCGTGTCCTTGGCGATCTTCTCGAGGGGCTGGCCGGTGTGGCGAGCGAGGATCTGGTGGTTCACCTCGACGAGGTGTTCCCATTCGCGCATCTGGATGACGGCGTCCTGGGCGGCGCCGCGGAACCCGCCGGAGCCCTGGTGGATCATGATCCGGCTGTTCGGCAGCGCGTAGCGCTTGCCCTTGGCGCCGGCCGCCAGCAGGACCGCGGCCATGGACGCCGCCATGCCGATGCAGATCGTGCTGACCGGTGCCCGCAGGTACTGCATCGTGTCGTAGATGGCGAGACCGGAGGTCACCACGCCGCCGGGCGAGTTGATGTACAGGCTGATGTCCTTCTCCGGATCCTCGGACTCGAGGAACAGGAGCTGGGCGATGACCAGGTTGGCGAGGTGATCCTCGATCTGGTCGCCGAGGAAGATGATCCGCTCGCGAAGCAGACGCGAGTAGATGTCGTAAGCGCGTTCCCCCCGGCTGGAGGACTCGATGACCATGGGGACGAGCATGTGGACTCCCTCGGTTCGCTTGGTCGCGGTCAGCCGGCCGTGGCCGGTTCGTCGGAGAGGATGGATCCGGGGTCCGTCGCCCCGATGCCGGCATCGGCTTCAGCCTGCGCGTCGGCGATCGCCGAACCCGGGCCATCCTCGAGGTGCGGCAGCGGGGGGTGGTCGGGATG
>JBKJXL010000034.1:0-2605 GCA_046716225.1 Candidatus Limnocylindrales bacterium
CCGATGCCGCCCGCGAAGCCGGCCTCGAGTTCTAGGAAAGAGGAGCAGCCCGTGGCCAGGATCGACCCCAACAAGCTCGCGCTCGAGGAGCGCGTCGTCCAGATCAATCGAGTTGCCAAGGTCGTCAAGGGCGGCCGGCGGTTCAGCTTCAGCGCGGTCATCGTCGTCGGTGACGGCGCGGGCCACGTCGGGGTCGGACTGGGCAAGGCCGGCGAGGTCCCCGAGTCCATCCGCAAGGGTGTCGAGGACGCGAAGAAGAACCTGATCAAAATCCCGATGGTCGGGACGACGATCCCCCACGAGGTCAACACGGAGTTCAGCGCCAGCCGGGTCATGTTGAAGCCGGCATCGCAGGGCACCGGCGTCATCGCCGGCGGCTCGGTCCGTGCCGTGCTCGAGGCGGCGGGGATCCGCGACATCCTGTCCAAGACCTACGGCTCCACCAACCCGGTCAATGTGACCAAGGCGACCATCCAGGCGCTGGCATCGCTGCACTCGGCCGAAGAGCTCGGCGCCCGTCGCGGCGTGAAGCTGTACAGCCGGATCTCCGGCCAACCGGCGCCGGGGGCGGAGGTGGCCGATGGCCGCTAAGTTGAAGGTCACCCAGGTCAAGAGCACCATCAGCCACATCGCACGCAACCGGGCGACCGTCCGCGCGCTGGGCCTCAAGGGCATCGGCAGCACGAGCACGGTGGCTGACAATCCCGCCACCCGCGGGATGGTCCGCCAGGTCCGTTTCCTCGTGACCGTCGAGGAGATCGCCGACGGCGACTCCGGGGAGAAGGCATGAAACTCCACGATCTCCAGCCCGCCGAAGGTTCCCGCAAGGAGCGCATCCGGGTCGGGCGCGGTATCGCGGCCGGCAAGGGCAAGACCGCGGGCCGCGGCACCAAGGGCCAGAAGGCGCGAGCCGGTGGCTCCATCCCGCCGTGGTTCGAGGGCGGTCAGACGCCGCTCCACATGCGGATCCCGAAGCTGCGCGGGTTCAAGAACCGCTTCCGCGTGGAATACGAGGTCGTGAACGTCGGCGCCATCGATGCGCTCGTCGCTCGCGGAGCCTTCGAGCAGGCCCAGACGCCCGCCAAGAAGGGTGCCAAGGGCGGGGGCCAGATCACGGTCAACCAGGACATCCTGCGCGCTGTCGGTCTCGTCCGAACGCTCAACAAGACGCTCAAGATCCTTGGTGCCGGTGAGCTGACAGTCCCGCTGTTCGTGGTCGCCGATGCGTTCACGGCGTCGGCCCGGGCCAAGATCGAAGCCGCCGGCGGCGTGGTCAACGTCCTCGAGATGCCGACCTCGCCGCTGACCGCCCTGGGTGTCGACGGACCGCCGGCGCCTGCGGCCAAGCCGGCCAAGGCTCGCAAGGCCGCGAAGGCCGCCGCCGAGCCCGTGGACGCTGCTGCCGAGCCGGTCGAAGCTGAGGCGACCGCCGCGACGGCTGACGAGGCCACGTCTGGCGACGAGGCGCCGGCGGCCGAGCCGGAAACCACGGAACCGTCCGCCGACCTGAACGACTGATCCTGTGTTCGACTCGCTGCTGAACGCGTTCCGCGCGCCCGACATCCGGCGCCGGGTCCTGTACGTCCTGGGGCTCCTCATCGTCTTCCGGTTGCTGGCGGTCGTGCCGGTGCCGGGCGTCGACAAAGCCCAGCTCGCGGCGTTCCTGGAGGGCAACCCGATCTTCGGGCTGCTCGATCTGTTCTCGGGCGGCGGCCTGGCGGCGTTTTCGGTCGTGGCGCTGGGGATGAATCCGTACATCAACGCCTCGATCATCATGCAGCTCATGTCGGGCGTCGTGCCCAGCCTCCAGGCCCTCAGCCGTGAAGGCGAGTTCGGACGCAACAAGATCACCCAGTACACCCGCTATCTGACGGTCCCGCTGGCCGTCCTCCAGGCGTACGGCTTCCTCGCGTTGCTCAACTCGCAGAACGTCCTGACCGGTGGGTTCGATCTGGCCAGCTTCGAGACCCTGACCCAGATCGCAACGCTGACTGCAGGCGCCATCGCATTGATGTGGATCGGCGAGCTGATCACGGAGCGCGGGATCGGCAACGGCATCAGCTTCATCATCTTCGCCGGCATCGTCAGCCAGGCCCCGGGCGCCGTCCAGGCGTTCATCGTCAGCCCGAACATCGCGACGTTCGTCGCGTTCGCGGTCGTCGCAGTGGCGGCGGTGGGCGTGATCATCTACATCCAGGAAGGCCAACGCCGGATCCCGATCCAGTACGCCAGCCGCGTCCGCGGCCGGCGGATGTACTCGGGCGGCCAGACATTCCTCCCGCTGCGGGTCAACCAGGCCGGCGTGATCCCGATCATCTTCGCGGTCAGCATCCTGTTGTTCCCGGTGCAGCTGGCGTCGTACTTCACGGCGTCGGATATCGGGCTGGTCCGCGACATCGCTGGCGGGATCGTCTTCCTGTTCAACCCTAACTCGATCTTCTACATCGTCCTGTACTTCCTGCTGACCGTCGGCTTCACGTACTTCTACACGGCCTTCACGTTCAAGCCCGACGAGACCGCCGAGCAGCTGCGCAATAACGGCGGCTTCATCCCAGGTATCCGGCCGGGCCGGCCGACCCAGGATTACCTGGCTCGCGTCGTGACC
>JBKJXL010000035.1:0-3841 GCA_046716225.1 Candidatus Limnocylindrales bacterium
AGGTCGGCGGGCAGCGTCACCTTGAGATTGTCCGGATCGCCGAGGACAGCATGGACCGGGATGGTACAAGCCTCGAGCAGGGACGCCTCATCGGTCCAGGTCTCGGGCCCCCCGGGGGGATAGGCGGCATAGGCCGCGCGCAGGACGCCGGCGCGCGCGCCCTGCGGCGTCTGGGCCGCCACGAGCCCGGTCCGATCCATCGTCCCGAGGATGACATCGCCGCTCACACGCTTCAGAGTCTCGGCGACCGGGATCACCGGGATCGCCGCGCCATGAGCGCTGGTCGCCTCGACGATCTGGGCGATGGTCCGGTCGGACACGAGTGGGCGGGCACCGTCATGCACGAGCACGACCCGATCGTCCGGTGCGTCCGCCAGCGCCTGCACGCCCGCCGCGACGGACGTCTGGCGACGGTCACCGCCAGGCACCACCGCGACCACCTTGGCCGGCAGCCACGACGCAACCGCCAGCTCGGCAACCCGATCGGCCGCGGCCACGAGCACGATCCGACCGACATCGGGCGATGCGTCGAGCGCATCCAGGGTCCAGGCGAGCAACGGACGCCCGGCGACGACCGCGAGGAGCTTGTCCTGGCCGGCCATCCGCGAGGAGCTCCCGGCCGCCACGACGATGACGTCCGCCCGCGATCCGCCGCTCAATCGAGACGTGGCTGCGCGAAGATCATCCTGCCGGCGACCGTTTGCAGGACGCGCGTGACGGACACGTCGACGTCGCGATCGATGTGGCGCGACCCGCCCTCCACCACGATCATCGTGCCGTCATCGAGGAAGCCGACGCCCTGACCCGGCTCCTTGCCTTCCTGGATGACCCGAACTCGCAGCTCCTCGCCCGGCAGGACAGCCGGCTTCACGGCGTTGGCCAGCGAATTGATGTTCATCACGCGGACACCCTGCAGCTCGGCGACGCGGTTCAGGTTGAAGTCGTTCGTGAGGATGACCCGGCTGCGGGCCTTCGCCAGGGCGACCAGCTTGGCGTCCACCTCGGCGACGTCGGGGATGTCGTCCTCGACGATCTCGACCGGCGTCCCAGGTTCCTTCTGCATCTTCGACAGGATCTCCAGGCCTCGACGACCCCGGTTGCGACGGAGGGTATCGGAACTGTCGGCGATGTGCTGGAGCTCGTCGAGCACGAACCGAGGGATGACGAGCGTCCCGAAGATGAAGCCGGATTCGACCACTTCGGCGATCCGCCCATCGATGATCGCACTCGTATCCACGACGATGCGCGGCTCGCCGCCAAGGCTGGCCGCGCCCTCTGGTGGAGGCCGCCGGATGAGCCCGACTGCCTCCGCGGCGACCAACAGGTCGCTGCGCTTGGCGACGGTCAGCCCGAGCATCCCGAGACCCATGAACAGCGACATCCCCAGCGGCAGCCACGTGCCCCATGGCGCTGGGAGACGCGCGAGCGGCAGACCAAGGAGGAGGCCCATCAGGAGGCCGATGAGCAAGCCGATGACCGCGGTGACGAACTCGGCGGTGGACAGCTCCTCCACCCGACGGATCAGCCAGGTGGCGGGCACGACGGTGATGTACGGGAGGAGCGCAAACCCCAGGACCACCCAGGCCACGACCCAGGCGGCCAGAAGGGCGCCGGCGTAGTCGGTCGAGGCGAACAGGCCTTCACCGGCCGTCGCCAGGGCGAGGCCGACGAAGCCTCCAAGGGCGGCGCCAAGGACACGGATGTAGCGGATCAACGGCTCCCTCGGCCTTTCGACCGTCATCCCGGGTGGCAGATCGGGCCGAACGGGTCGTCAGCCTAGCATCGCCGGCACGGCATCGTTACGTCCGGCGGGCTCGGACAACGCCCGTTCGATGGCTTCGCGGAGCGTCTCGGCAACGCCGATCCGGACACCGGGGATCTCTGGGGTGGGCCGATCGTGGCCGGCCCGAGGGACGATGGCCCGAGTGAAGCCGAGGCGGGCCGCCTCGCGAAGCCGGCGTTCCAGGCCGGCGACCCCACGGAGCTCGCCGAGCAGGCCGACCTCGCCGATGACGACCGTGCCGGGTGCGATCGGCCGGTCGCGCAGCGACGACGCGAGGGCGAGGGCAAGGGGCAGGTCCAGGCCAGGCTCGCTGACCGCGAGGCCGCCGGCCAGGTTCGCGTAGACATCGTGCGAACCCAGCGCGATCCCCGCTCGTCGCCCAAGCACGGCCGTCAACAGGGTCAGCCGGTTCTGGTCCAGCCCGCTCGCGCGCCGGACCGGGGTCCCGTACGACGCGGGAGCCACCAGAGCCTGGACCTCGACGAGCAGCGGCCGGCTGCCTTCCATCGTCGGCGCGACGACGCTGCCGGCGGCCGGTGTCGCGTGGTCGACCAGGAACGCCCGCGCCGGATCGGCGACCTCGACCAGGCCGCCCTCGGCCATCTCGAAGACGCCGATCTCCTCGGTCGACCCGAATCGATTCTTCGACGCCCGCAGGAGCCGAAGCGCGGCGAACCGCTCGCCCTCGAGGTTGACGACCGCATCGACGAGATGCTCGAGCGTCTTGGGCCCGGCGATGGAGCCGTCCTTGGTGACGTGCCCGGCCAGGATGACCGCCACCCCGTGTCCCTTGGCGTAGTCCATCAGCCGGACCGTGGACGCCCGCACCTGGCCGACGCTGCCGGCGGGTCCGTCAAGCTCATCCGTCGTCGCGGTCTGGACCGAGTCGACGATGAGGGCGATCGGGGCCGCGCTCGACGCGGTCTCGATGATCCGTCCGATATCGCGTTCGGCAAGGATGCTGACACGCGCCGCAGCCGGCCCGTCGAGCAGGCCCAGACGACCGGCGCGCAGGCGGACCTGGGCCGCCGATTCCTCGCCGGTGGCATACAGCACGCGCACGTCCTGATCCGGTCCGCGGACGAGTCCCGCGGCGGCCTGGAGCATGAGTGTGGACTTGCCGATCCCCGGTTCGCCGCCCAGCAGGATCAGGGACCCCGGGACGAGCCCACCGCCAAGGACCCGGTCGAACTCGGCGATGCCGATCGTCAGCCGCGGGACATCGGGGTCGCCGATCTCGGCCAGCGGCTGGGCGATCCCGACCGGACCCGCCGGACGGGACGCGCCGGCGCGCGACGAGCGCGATGGCTCACGGATGACCGTTTCGACCAGGCTGTTCCAGGCGCCGCAGACGCGGCACTGGCCTTCCCAACGAATGACCGCGTCGCCACACGACTGGCAGACGTATCGGCTCTGTGGCCGAGCCACAGGGTGCTAGCGCGCCTCGACGGGCGTTCGAGGCTCCGCGGCATGGATCTCCAGGCCGGCATCCGGATCGCGATCCACCACGATCGTCGTGCCTGGCTCGTACTTGCCCAGCAGGAGATGCTCGGCGAGGACGTCCTCGACCATGTTCTGGATGACCCGGCGCAACGGGCGGGCCCCGTAGGCCACGTCGTAGCCGAGCTTGATGATGTGTTCCTTCGCGGCTTGCGTGACTTCCAGGCTCATCTGCTGGGCACGCAGCTGGTCGCGGACGCGGTCCAGCATCAGGTCGACGATCTCCGTGATCTCCTCGACGGTCAGCGACCGGAAGACGACTGTCGCGTCGATGCGGTTCAGGAACTCCGGGCGGAAGTTCTGCTTGAGCTCGGCGGCGACCTTTTCCTTCATCAGCTCGTGCGAACTCTCGGCGCGCGCGAGGTCCGTGTCGCCCTGCGCCCGGAACCCCAGGCTGGAGTTGGTCTGGAGCGACTTCGCCCCCAGGTTGGACGTCATGATCAGGATCGCGTTGCGGAAGTCCACTCGTCGACCCTTTGCGTCCGTCAGCTGGCCGTCCTCCAGGATCTGGAGCAGGATGTTGAACACCTCCGGGTGGGCCTTCTCGACCTCGTCGAG
>JBKJXL010000036.1:0-3005 GCA_046716225.1 Candidatus Limnocylindrales bacterium
CAGGTAGCCGCCGCGATAGCCGCGCAGGCGTGTCCGTGGGCCGAGCCCCTCGCGAAGCGACTCACGCAGGCCGGTCAGGAGCAGTTCGACCGCCACTCGGGATCGCCCGAACACGATCGTCTGTCGACCGGCCCGAAGGAACGGGAGCGCCCAGCGTTGGGCGAGGGTCACCGCGGACCCGCGAGCGCCGGTGGCGGGATCGAGGAGCGGCGGGTCCACCAGCAGGACGTGTCGCTCGCCGGCCGGCGCACCGTTCCGATCGATCAGCCGTGCCGGTCGACCGGTCAGGCCCTCGGCCAGCTCGGCGGGATTCCCGATCGTGGCTGAACAACACACGATGACCGGGTGGCTGCCGTAGTGGGCGCAGATCCGCAGCAGGCGCCGGATGACGTTCGCCACGTGGCCGCCAAAGACCCCTCGATAGCTGTGCAGCTCGTCGATGACGATGACCTTGAGCTGCTCGAACAGCTGGAACCACTTGGTGTGGTGGGGGAGGATCGCGGCGTGGAGCATGTCCGGGTTGGTGACCACGACCTGCCCTGCACTCCGGACAGCCGAGCGGATGGGCGCGGGTGTGTCGCCGTCGTACGTCGATGCCGAGACGGACAGCCCCGACGCCGCCGCGAGTGAGGCGAACTCGGCGACCTGGTCCTGGCCGAGGGCCTTGGTCGGGAACAGCATGAGGGCGCGCGAGGCGGGATCGTCCACGATCGCCTGCAGGATCGGCAGCATGTAGCACAGGCTCTTGCCCGATGCGGTCGGGGTGACCACGACGATGTCCTGGCCGGCCTGGACGCCCTCGAGTGCCTGTGCCTGATGGGTGTACGGACGCTCGATCCCCCGACCGGCGAGCCCGCCGACGATCCGCTCGTCGAGCCAGCCGGGGAAGTCGCCGAACGTGGCTTCGCGGGCCGGGATCACCGCGTGGTGGACCACCCCACGGGCGATGGACGGCTCGGCCAGCAGGTCCGCCAGGACGGTGGGGGTGTCCGCGGGGGCATACAGTCGCACGGTCGGTCCTCGTCACGAGATGGAACACGCGTTCGGTTCCGCTGATGATAGGCCTACCGTGGACGCGACGTGTGACAGCTCGGCTGTCACGTGCGACTCGGGTTGACACGGTCACAAAGCGTAGCTACGCTCCCCCGGATGACCCGCCAGACGGATGCCTCCCCGCTCGACGACGAGGCGACCGAGACCCCTCCCGTGACCACGCCAGACGCCGCCGCGGGCCGTTTGTCGCGCCTGTCCGCGCCGGATCTGGCCACCCTCCCGGTGGCCGGGATCACGGGTCGACGGATGGCCATCGGCCTCGGCGTGCTGTTCGCAGCCTGGATCGTCCTGATGTTCGCCCGCCAGGTCAGCGAGGCGTCGGCCGCGACCTCGCGGGCCGACGTTTTGGTCATCGCCAACGACGACCAGCGGGCCCGTGTCGCGGCCCTCAGTCGCGAGCTCCAGCAGATCCAGCGCCAGCGCTACATCGATCAGCAGGCGCGTGCCTATGGCCTGGGCATGACCCGCGAGATCGCGTTCAGCCTGGATCCCAACGCGCCGCCATTGCCCGCGGACGCGCCCGGTTCCGCGTCCGTTCGGCTCGGGACCGCCACGGACGGCGGGACGCCACTCGAGCACTGGTTGACACTCCTGTTCGGGTCGGACGACTGACCTGACGGTCCGGCCCGGGCGATCACCCTCGCCGTCGGAACGCGCGACCGCTATCCTGTCCCTCCCGGCCCGTCAGTGGCCGCAATGGAGGCGACGTCCCCGAGATGATCGACATCCCGGTCGAGAACTTCGTGTTCCTCATCTGCACCCTCGTCGGCGGCGGCCTGCTGCTGATCACCGTGCTCGTCGACGACATCCTGGGCGCGATCTTCGACTTCGACATCGCGGGCACGTCGCTGATGCCGCTGCTGCTGTCGTTCATCTCGATGTTCGGCGTTGGCGGGTTATTCGCCACCCAGATCCTCGACGTCCACGGCGGCCAGGCCGCCTTCGTCGGGACGATCTTCGGGCTCATCGGAATTGCGATCGCCTGGGCACTGTTTTCGCTCCTGCGACGCGCGCAGGCCGACGAACCGTTCTCCATCAGCGATCTGGTCGGCGATGATGCCTACGTTGCGGTCGGCATCCCGGCGGGCCGCTATGGGAGCGTCCTGGTCAAGAAGGAGGGCCAGACCCACGAGTACAGCGCCACGGCCAGCACCGACATCGAGTCCGGAGTCACCGCCCGCGTCGCCGGGATCGCCGGCTCCGGCTTGATCGTCGAGCCGCGGACGCCGCCCCCTGCTCCGTCCGCCCCGACCTCTCCGCCCGGCACCGTCGCCGATCAGGCATCACCCACAGACGAGGGCTGACCGTGGATCAGATCGTGGACTTCATCGGCGGCAGCGTGCTGCCGATCTTCTTCATCATCATCATCGTCGTCCTCATCGTTTCGTACATCGGCAGTCGCTACAAGGTCGCCGGCGCGAACGAGGCCCTGGTCGTGTCCGGCCAGCGCGACAAGAGCCCGGATGGACACAAGAACCTCAAGGTGGTCCGAGGCGGCGGCGTCATCGTCATGCCGCTCATCCACAAGGTCGGCCGCCTCAAGCTGACCGCCCGCCAGATCAACGTGAACCTGGCCGACGCCGCCTCGCGCCAGGGCATCAAGGTGGCGGTGCAGGGCGTCGCCACGTTCAAGATCGGCGCCGACGATGAGGCCATCCGCAACGCGGCCGAACGGTTCCTCGACGCAGACGAGAGTGCGGTCGATTCGATCGTCAAGAACGTCCTGGAAGGGTCGCTGCGGTCCATCGTGGGCACCCTGACCATCGAGGAACTGAATCTCGATCGCCAGAAGTTCCAGCAGGCGGTGCAGGACGCGGCCAAGGGCGACCTCGCGACATCCGGCCTACAGATCGACTCGTTCACGATCCAGGCGATCCGCGACGAGTCCGGCTACTTGGACCTGATCGGGCAGCAGGAGACCGCTCGGCGCGAACGTGATGCACGCATGGCCA
>JBKJXL010000037.1:0-5127 GCA_046716225.1 Candidatus Limnocylindrales bacterium
CTCCAGTTCCGGCGCGACGAATGGGCGGCGACGCAGTGGGTCCGCGACGCGATCCTCGGCAGCCCCCGGGCGGCCGTCGCGTGACCGACACGATGCCGGGCGATCGATCCGGCGGCACCACCGCCGACGCCGGGGTCCTCGAGCCCTGGGAGGTCTTCCGCCAGGAGAAGGACGGCGACCCGATGCGTCACGGCGGCAGCGTCATGGCGCCCGATGCCGAGCTGGCGGTCCACTACGCCCGGGAGCTGTTCGGGCGCCGCCAGGAGAGCGTGCGGTTGTGGGTGGTCCGACGTCGCGACGTCCTGGACCTCGACGACCCGGACCTGCTCCAGCCGCCACTCGATCGATCGTTCAAGAAGCCCGGTGGCTATGTCATGCGCGACAAGCTGGCGGCCGCGAGAGCCCAGTCGGGGCAGGCCAAGCCGAAGGCCCGCAAAGGGTGAGTGTCGCGACGATCCCGGCCACGACCCTGGCTGGCCTGACCGCCCTGCTCGGCTCCATGGCCGACGACGAGTTCGTCATCGGCTTCAGCGACTCCGAGTGGACCGGGATCGCGCCGCTCCTCGAGGAGGACGTCGCCATGAGCTCGCTCGCCCAGGACGAACTGGGCCACGCCGCGGCGCTCTATGGCCTGCTCGGCGAGCTGACCGGCGCGGATCCCGATGCGCTGGCCTACGACCGCGAGCCCAGCCAATACGAGCACGCGCGTCTGCTGGACCACGGACGCGGCGACTGGGCGATGACGATCGCCCGCCGGTACCTCTACGAGACGGCCGATGCGGTCCGCCTGGAAGCGCTCGTGGGCGGGTCGTGGGCGCCGCTCGCCGAGCTGTGCGGCAAGCTCGTCCGCGAGGAGCGGTATCACCTGATGCATGTCGGATCGTGGTTCGGACGACTGGCCGGTACGCCCGGCGAACCGCGCCAGCGATTGGAGTCGGCGCTGGCGGTCCTGGCGCCGGATGCCGGGACGGTGTTCACGCCCCTCCGCGACGAAGCGACCATGGTGGACGTCGGGATCCTGGCGGCCCCGATGGTCGAGCTTGATGCGCGCTGGCGGGCCTCGATCCGCGCGACATTCGCCGCGCACGGGCTGTCGATGCCGCCGTCGATGGTCGACGCGGCGCGCGGCCGGACGGATCACGGAGCCGACTTCGACTGGCTGTGGCGGGAGTTCAACACCGTGCGGCGCAGCGACCCGGGAGCCACGTGGTGAGCGAAGCCGGTATCCAGGTCGGGATCGCGCGAACGCGTTCCGGCGCTGCGGCTGGCGGGCCGATCGCGATCGAGCGCGGGCTCGACGCAGCCGCCGTCCGAGCCGCCCTGGCCGAGGTGATGGATCCGGAACTGCCAATGGTCTCGATCGTCGACCTCGGGATGGTCGGGGCGGTCCGTGTCGCTGGTTCGATCGATGTCGAAGTCCTGCCGACCTACGTCGGCTGCCCGGCCCTCGTGCTCATCCGCGACGCCGTCATGGAGCGCCTCGCCGCCTTCGGCCGGCCGGTCGATGTGCGCGCCTCCTTCGAGACGCCGTGGACGTCGGACCGGATCACGCCGGCCGGCCTGGCGGCCCTCGCCTCGGCCGGGATCGCGCCACCGACGGAAATGGCCGACACGCGCTGCCCGCTGTGTGCCTCGGCCGATGTCGTCCGGGACAGCCTGTTCGGGCCTACCCAGTGCCGATCCATCTACTACTGCCGCTCGTGCCGGCAGCCGTTCGAAGCCATCAAGCCCGTCTGATCGTGGCGTTCGATATCCGATCCGTCGGGATCGTCGGTGCCGGGACGATGGGCGCGGGGATCGCCCAGGTCGCCCTCGAAGCGGGCCACGACGTCAGGATCACGGATCACGACCCGGCCGCCCTCGCCGATGCCCTGGAACGCGTGCGCGACGGGCTGACCCGGCGGGCTGCGAAGAGGGGCGCGACGGACCGCTGGGTGGCGCTGACGCACGGCCATCTCGACGTCGAGCCATCGCCGGAGGCGGTCGCGTCCGGCGCCGATCTCGTCATCGAAGCGGCCATCGAGGATCTCGCCGAGAAGCAGCGGCTGTTCGGGACGCTCGCAGCGGCGGCCCCGCCCCACGCGATCCTCGCGACCAACACGAGCGCGCTGTCGGTCACGGCCATCGGCTCCGCCACGCGCTGTCCGGAGCGGATCCTCGGCCTGCACTTCTTCAATCCGGCCCCGGTCATGCGGCTCGTGGAGGTCGTCACGACCGCTGCGACGGATCCGGCCATCGCGACGCGTGCGACGGACCTGATGACCGCCTGGGGTAAGACGCCGGTCCGTTGCGCGGACTCGCCCGGGTTCATCGTCAACCGCGTGAACCGCCCGTTCACGATCGAGGCGCTCCGGATGCTCGAACGTGGTGAGGCCGACGTCCCGACCGTCGATGCCGCGATGCGCGCGGCCGGCTTCCCGATGGGGCCATTCGAGCTGATGGACCTCATCGGGATCGACGTGAATCTCGCCGCTGCGCGCGGCGTGTACGAGGGACTCGGTCGGCCCGGGCGACTCCGCCCGTCCTCGATCCAGGAGGGCCTGCTGGCGGCCGGGCACGTCGGGCGCAAGTCCGGCGAAGGCTTCTACCACTACGACGGAAACGGCCTTGGCATCGCTTCTGTCGAGTCGGCCTTACGAGATGGCGCGTTGCTGTCCCCTGACGCCATCGCGGGCCGCATCGTCGGAGCCATCGACGCCGAAGCCCGGATCGCCGAGGCCGACGGCGTCGCGACGGCGTTCGACATCGACCTGGCGCTTCGGCTGGGCGCTGGGCACCCGCCACGAACGCCGCCGCTACGATAGCCAGATGAGCAGAGACAGCCACCGAGCGCTTCGCGAAGCCTGGATCGTCGAGGCGGTCCGCACGCCGATCGGGCGGTACGGCGGGGCGCTTGCGAGCGTCCGACCCGACGACCTCGCCGCGGCCGTCCTGCGCGCCGTCGTGGATCGCGCTCGGCTGGACCCGGCCCTGGTGGAGGACGTCATCCTCGGCTGCGCCAACCAGGCCGGCGAGGACAACCGGGACGTCGCCCGGATGGCGCTGCTGCTGGCCGACTTTCCCGTCGAGGTGGGCGGGCTGACGGTGAACCGCCTGTGCGGATCCGGGTTGCAGGCGATCAATTCCGCGGCGCATGCGATCGCCGTCGGCGATGGCGACGTGTTCATCGGCGGCGGCGTCGAATCGATGTCCCGCGCGCCGTACGTCCAGCTGAAGGCCGAGAGCGCCTACGAGCGCGGCGACCGGCCGCTCGTCGACACGACCCTCGGCTGGCGGTTCGTCAACCCGCGCCTGGCTGCGACACACCACCCGTACTCCATGGGCGAGACCGCCGAGAACGTCGCGAACCGCTGGGGGATCAGCCGCGAGCGCCAGGACGCCTTCGCACTCGAGAGCCAGCGCCGGACGGCGGCCGCCGTCGAAGCCGGCCGATTCGACGACCAGCTCGTCCCGATCACGATCTCGCAGAGGAAGGGCGACCCCGTCGTCGTCGACCGGGACGAGCATCCGCGCGCCGAAACGACGGCCGAAGCGCTCGCACGGCTGCGTCCGGCGTTCGCGACCGACGGTGGCTCGGTCACCGCCGGCAACAGCTCCGGGATCAACGACGGCGCCTCGGCCGTGCTGCTTGTCGAGGCGGGACGCGCTCGCGCGCTCGGTCTGAAGCCCATGGCCCGGGTCGTCTCGACGGCCGTCGCGGGCGTGGATCCGGCAGTCATGGGCATCGGGCCTGTGCCAGCCAGCCGCAAGGCGCTGGACCGTGCCGGGATCGCCGTCGAGGACCTGGACCTCATCGAGCTGAACGAGGCGTTCGCGTCGCAGGGCCTCGCGACGATGGACGAGCTGGGCCTGGATCCGGCGAAGGTCAACGTCAACGGCGGAGCGATCGCTCTCGGCCACCCACTCGGCATGAGTGGCGGACGGCTGATCACGATGCTCACCCACGAGCTGCGCCGCACCGGTGGTCGGTACGGCCTGGCCACCATGTGCATCGGCGTCGGTCAGGGCATCGCGACGGTGGTCGAGCGCCTCGACGCCTGACGCCGGATCGCGCAGCCGGTCGTACTGCCCGCCATGGCCCGAACGATTTCGGCGCGACCGCTTGTCGAAACCTGTTGACGTGCGTACGATGGGGGCCAACCCAAGGAGGACGTTCCAGACATGATCGACCAGCAGTCCACGGTGGTTTCCCTCTCTGACGCCGCGGCCGTGAAACTCCGCGAACTCACCAAGGACGAGACCAACCCCAGCATCGGGCTGCGCGTGTACGTCTACTCCGGTGGATGCTCGGGCTTCCGCTACGGGATGATGCTCGAGGACGCTCCGACGCCCGAGGATCGGATCCTCGAGGCGAGCGGGATCAAGGTCTATGTCGACGGCCAGAGCGTGGACCTCCTGCAGGGTTCGCAGATCGACTATGTGGACACGCTGATGGGCGCCGGCTTCACCGTGAACAACCCCAACGCCGTTTCGGCCTGCGGTTGCGGCTCCAGCTTCCGGACCGCCGATGACGGCGGCGCGCCGAAGGGTTGCTCCCACTGACCGTCCTCGCTCGCTGAGCACACAAGCCGCCGGGTGACCGGCGGCTTTCGTCTATCCATCGGCCGGGCCCGGCTAGACTCCGGATGGCATGGAGATCCCGCTGTTCCCGCTCCACACGGTGCTCTGTCCGGGCATCGTGCTGCCGCTCCACATCTTCGAGGAGCGCTATCGGGCGTTGGTCCGGCACTGCCTCGACACGGGCACGCCATTCGGGGTCGTCCTGATCAAGGACGGTCGAGAGGTCGGCACCGGCGCGGTCGCGACGCTGGCCGGGGTCGGGGCGTTCGCCGAGATCCGCCGCGCCGGACGGTATCCGGACGGCCGCTTCGATCTGCTCGCGGCGGCGACCGGCCGCTTCGCCATCGAATCGGTCGATACGAACAAAGCGCCGTACCTGGTGGCCGACGTGACGCCGCTCGATGACGATGTAGGCGACGAGCCACGTGCCGACCGGCTGTCGGCTGCGGCGATCCGTCGCTTCGTGCGGTATCTGGCGCTGATGCGCGCGCGCGACGGGGAGACGACCGAGGTCCTCGACATCCAGGTCGAACTCGAGGCGCCCGACGACGACACCGACGCCTCCCT
>JBKJXL010000038.1:0-2667 GCA_046716225.1 Candidatus Limnocylindrales bacterium
GTGTTCGGGATCGCCGCCGGCGGCACCGGCGGCCTCGCGACGGACAGCGGGCTCGCCCTGTTCGCGCTGCCCGGCCTGGCGGCACTCCTGCTCGCCGGGGTGGCGCTCACGGGTCACACGGAGCCGAAGGCCGTGAGCCCCGCATGAATCGACACGAGGTGCGACCCGCATGACCAACGACACCGGCAACCTCGGCGACCTGGGCCGGTTCGCCGAACCGTCCCTGCTCATCCTCGTGTCGCTGAGCGACCGACCGAAGCACGGCTACGCGATCATGGAGGATCTCGAAGCGATCGGCGGGACTCGCGTCGGACCCGGCACGCTCTACGCAGCGCTCGCCCGGCTCGAGGTCCGCGGCCTGATCGAATCATTGCCGCCGGAGGACCGCCGGCGACCGTACAAGCTGACCGGTCTCGGCGCTACCACGCTCAAGGCCCAACTGGAAGGCCTGCAGGGCTTCGCCCGGATCGGCCTGCGCCGCCTCGGGGACCTGCCAGGAGCCGATCCGGGATGAATGAGCGTGAGCCCTCGCTAGATTCGGCAGATCCGGCGGTTCTGGCGTCAGTCCACGAGGCGTTCATCGCGAATGGGAGCACTGACAGGTCCCCGACGTGGCGGCGGGACCTGGCGAGACCGAATCGGCGGGACCTGGCGAGACCGAATCGGCGAGACCGGATCGGCCTGCGCCACCTCGAAGGCAACGGTTAGCGAGGCTGCTGTGACCTGGATGATCGAGAGCGTCCAGGATGCCCGCGTGGCACCTGCCGACGTGTTCCGGCTCTACGCCGATCCATCGACGTGGAGCGCGTGGGGCCACAACGCCACGTGGGCGCGCGCGGACGGTCCGCTCGTCGAGGGCGGGCTCGTCGAGGTTCGAGCCAACTACGGAAAGGTCTACCCGTGCCGGATCCGACGCCTGGTCCCTGACCGCGTACTGGAGCTGGATGTGCGACTACCACGACTGATCGTGATCCAGACCTACGAGGTGGAACCAAGGCCGGACGGTGCGCGGATCCGGCACGCCCTGGAACTGTCCGGCGGACTCTCCGTTGTCCTCCGCATCGGCGGCGCACCGTGGATGTATCGGCGCCTGCTGGACAGGGAGGTCGCGAAGGTCATCGAGATGGCCGGGCGCCACGGGTCGGCAGACGGAGCATGGGGCGCGGATCTGCGCGGCTCTTGACAGCGCGGAGCGAGTGGCGTATATATCGGCAATCGATATATCGAACTTCGTACGTGTTGGAGCTCGAATGGAACCAAAGACCCCCGAGTTCGGGCGATTCGCCGAACCGTCCTTGCTCATCTTGACCAGCCTCAGCGATGGGCCGAAACATGGCTACGCGATCATGCAGGACATCGAAGCGGGCACGGGTCGCCCGATGGGTGCGGGCACGCTCTACGCGGCAATCGTTCGCCTCGAGGAACAGGGGTTCGTCGAACCGCTGACACCGGTGGACCGACGACGGCCGTATCGCCTGACAGCTGTCGGAGCCTCGATGCTCGCAGAGCAGCTCCGCGGCTTGTCCGAGTTCGCCAAGGTCGCCCTGCGCCAGCTGGGCGAACCCCTGCCATGAGATCCCTCCTGATCCGCTGTTATCCCGCCACCTGGCGGGCCCGCTACGGCGACGAGTTCGCGTCGATCCTCGAGGAACGACCGCTCGGGCCGTTCGACGTGGCCGACGTCCTCCTCGGCGCCCTGGACGCACAACTCCGGCTGCGCAGCCGCAGGTCGTCCGTCATCCAAGGAAGGGGATTCCACATGTCTCTTCGAATCGGCGGTATCGCGGCGGTCCTGGCCGCCCCACTCCTGGCCCTCGCGTGGTTCCTGGGGTACGGCGGCATGACCATCGACCCCATCGTTCCTGGGGTCATGTTGATGGTCGGGCTGGCCTTGCTGCTCGTGGCGGTCGCCGGACTCACGGCCTTCCAGGCACGCACGGACCCGCATGTCACGTGGGCGGCCTTTGCGGTGCCGGCGATCGGGCTCGTCGTGTTCAGCATCGGGTCAGTCGCCATGCTCATCACCGGTGACGACTACTGGGGACTGGCGATGATCGGGGTCCTCACCGGGGTCGTCGGATCCGCGCTTTTCGCGTTCGTGACCTATCGCACGGCGGTCCTCTCGCGCGGGGCAGCGCTGCTCATCGGCGTCAGCTGTGCCCTGCCGTTCGTTGCGGGAGTGACGAACGTATATGCCCTGCTCGTCGTCGCGATCGTCTGCTTCCTGCTGGGCTGGTTCGCGCTCGGCATCCAGGCGATCCGGATGGACCGTTCGGCGACCGATCCGCGGCCTGCCTGACGGCCAGGGACGGGCTGACGACGGGGATCGATCGGCAGCCGGCAGCTCGTTGCCCCGAGTCGTCGTGGGGAGGTCGAAGGTGTCGTCGCGATGTACCCGTGGGTAGATCGAGCAGCCATGGTGCGCCTCGACTCGCGCCCGGATCCCCGCGCGGTGCTGGCGGTCCAGCCACGCGCCTGGGGCCGAAGGCGGGCGCGTGGCGACCAGCTTGCCGTTCTCACCAACCTCGTACACGAGCGCGACTGGCCGGTCGACAGGATCCTCCTTGTCCGTCGACTGCCCGTTCTGCGGGGCGCCAGCGCCAACGTCGATGACGAGCGGCTGCGCAGGATCCGGTCCCGGGGGGGGGGGGGGGGGGGGGCGCCCGC
>JBKJXL010000039.1:0-3179 GCA_046716225.1 Candidatus Limnocylindrales bacterium
GTTCAACGACGAGTGGAACCGCTGGTTCCCGGCCGACCCGCCGCTCGGTCAGCTGACGATCATGCCGCCCCTGCAGCGGCGGGCCGGTTTCGGCGTCTCGCTCGGGGTCATCGCGACGGTCTGATGGCGCCGGAGCCACCCTCCCTCGTGTGCCCCATGCGTATCTGTCCGGGCGCCCGAGTTCGGGACGGATGCGATGTAACGAACGACCTCGAGCAACGTCCTGACCATTGCAGCCGCGTCGCGTGGCCGCACCGTGCTCTCGCTCATCTGTGGACATGTTAGGCGGGCAGGCGCATCGTTCGAGCGATTCGGCCTGCCTGGACAGAGGGGTAGACAATGCACCGGAATCTTGCCCTGGTCGGCGTTCTGCTGGCCGCCGCCGTCGCCGGTCCAGTTCAGGCTGCACCAGGCGATCTGGACACTAGCTTCGACGGTGACGGCAAGGTCACGACCGCCATCGGGCCGGACGGCGGAGTCGCAGCTGCGGTCGCGATCCAGGCCGACGGAAAGATCGTTAGCGCCGGCCAGGCTGGTTCGGGAACCTTCGCCCTTGCTCGCCACAACTCGGACGGTAGCCTCGATGGTACGTTCGATGGCGACGGCTTGGTGACGACGGACCTGGGCGGGGTGTACGAGGCAGCGGCCGCGATCGCCATCCAGACGAACGGGAAGATCATCGCGGTCGGGACGACAAGTCCAGCAGGCTTCTGCTGCCAGATTGCACTCGCTCGATACAACTCCAATGGCAGCCTCGATACCAGTTTCGGCGGCGACGGTATCGTGACGACACCTATCGGAAGCAGCGCCCTGTCGGTAGCGCTCCAGACCGACGGCAAGATCGTGGCAGCTGGCAAGGGCACCTTGGGGTTCGCCCTCGCCCGTTTCAACGCTGACGGAAGCCTGGACACAAGCTTCGGCAGCAGCGGACAGGTCACGACGAGTTTCGGTGGCGTGGAAGACTTCGCGACCGGCGTCGTTGTCCAGGCTGATGGCAAGATCGTGGCCGTCGGCCGGGGTGGCCCAAACATTGACTTCCTCGTCGCGCGATACAACTCAAACGGAACTCTCGACTCGAGCTACGGCAGCGGCGGGAAGGTAGCGACCGACTTTGGCGGTTACGACGGCGCGAGTGCGGTCGCGCTGCAGGCGGACGGCAGGATCATTGCGGCAGGAACGGGCGCTGAGCGTTTCGCCCTCGCCCGTTACAACAATGATGGCAGCCTCGACGCCGGGTTCGACGGAGAAGGCAAGGTGACGACCCAGTTCGTCGCGGGGAGTACAGAGTCTGCGAACGGCGTGGCCATCCAGCAGGACGGCAAGATCGTTGCGGTCGGCCGCGTCTTCCACGACTACGATTCGAGTTACGCACTTGCACGTTACGACATCGATGGCTGGCTTGATGGCAGGACCACGACCGACTTCGGAGACCCTGCCGACGTCGGGGTCCTCTGCCCGCCGGCCCGGACCGACTGCAGCGAAGACAGCGCGAACGCCGTCGCTATCCAGGCCGACGGCAGGATCGTCGTTGCTGGTGGTAGCGGTCCGTGCGGTGCGCCGTGTACGTGGACCTTGGCGCGATATACGACCATCGAGCCGATTCGTGAGCTGACGGCAACGCCGATGACGGTCGACTTCGGGTCCGTCGTCGTCGGCGGCGCACCTGCAGCGCAGACCGTGACCATCACGAACAGCGGCAGTGTCAGTCTGACCAACAGTCTCGTCGAGCTGGCAGGCGGCAACCCGGACGGGATCTCGATCGAGTCGCAGACGTGTCAAGAGCCGATCGCTCCGCGAGGGAGCTGCGCGATCGAGGTTGGATTCCTGCCGACCTCGAGCGGGCCGGTCAGCACGGAGCTGCGTTTCCACAGCGACGCCGCGGCGAGCCCACTCTCAGTGCCGCTCAAGGGTCAAGGCATCCTGCCGCCCAGCGGGACGTCCTGGGGAACCACCTACAGGGCTGGACCGGCCTACACGTGGAATGCCGGCAATGGCCTGGCTCGAACGGTCAGCTCCGGCTCCCAGCGCTTGCATGTGTCGTACGCCACCGACCGGATCGGTTCGAGTTGGGCGAAGAACGCGGGTCCGTACATGGGCATCTACTACGTGCGTAGTTCGAGTGGGTCCACCTGGACGACGCCAAAGCGCCTCAACCCAACGAACCAGCATGCCGCGCGCGTCGGGACGGCGGCGGCCGGCTCCCGTGTCTATGTCACGTGGGTCAGTCAGACGCGTGTCACGAGCTTCAGCAACACCGCCCCGCGCGTCCTGTACGTGCGCGTGAACACCAATCACGGTGCATCTACCTCGTGGCGCTCGACTGTCAGGCTGACCTCGTCGACCGGCAGGGTCGACTACCCGACGATCGCGGCGAGCGGCAATGACGTCTACATCGCCTATACGGACTCTGTGACGGGGATCGTGCGCGTGGCGATCAGCCGGGACCGTGGCGTGACGTGGACAAAGAAGACGATGGGCACGACGACGGTCGCGTCGGCCGAGGGCCGTCAGGGATTCCCATCGGTGGCCGTCAGCGGCTCGAACGCGGTCGCGACGTGGAATGCGGACACCGCGGGCACAGTCCTTGCGCGCCGCTCGACCGATCGCGGCGCAACGTGGTCCGCGCTCGAGACTGTGGCGACCGACAACATCGGGGCCGTGCACGTTGCGGCGCGGGGTTCGCGACTCGCGATTACATGGACGACCGGTCCCGAGATCCACGTTCGAGAGGCAGTCGCTGGGGTGTGGGGTCCGGATCGGCTGGTGAGCGCCATCGGTGTCGATGCCCAGGTCGCCTATTCGCCGGCAGTCGTGCTGCAGGGCAATACGCGCCTGGCCGTCGCGTGGGCGGAACGCCTTCAGGGCAGCTCGGGGTGGACCCGCCTGAACTGGACCGAATCGGCCAACGACGGCCTGCTCTGGTTCCAGACCCAGGTTCTCGCGACCACGAGTTCGTCGGCACGCCGCACCAACGACTGGCCGTCGGTCCTCTGGGCGTCCGAATCGACCCGCCAGATCCTGTGGAATGGGCGGACGTTCGGGACCTACAACTACCGCCTATACGTCCGAACTGGGAAGGGGATCCCTGTTGGGCCGGCCGTTGCCGCCGAGCCTGCGGCGGCCGAAGTCGGTGAGGCGCCCGCAATCGACGCGTTCGACGTTCCGGGCCGGCTCCGGCT
>JBKJXL010000040.1:0-4012 GCA_046716225.1 Candidatus Limnocylindrales bacterium
GTCGCCAGCGTCCGCTGCGACGCCCTGATGCTCGACGACATCAGCCGCAGCGACACGTACCCGTACATCGACATCCAGGAAGACGACACGACGATGACTCACGAGGCCACCGTCGGCAAGATCAGCGCCGACCAGGTCTTCTACCTGATGAGCCGCGGCCTGACCGAGAACGAGGCGCAGAACCTGATCGTCCAGGGCTTCCTCGAGGTGTTCACCAAGGAACTCCCGATGGAGTACGCGATCGAGTTCAATCGGCTCGTGAAGCTCGAGATGGAGGGGTCGCTCGGGTGATCGATGCGACCGCCCCGGCCCGCCGTCTCGTGGCGGCAGACGGCGCGGGGTGCGGTCGGGGATCGTGAACGCCCCAGGGGAAGACTCGTATGACCTATGTGATCGCCGAGCCGTGCATCGACGTGCTCGACCTGTCGTGCGTCTCGGTCTGTCCGGTCGACTGCATCCATTTCGAGGAGGGCACCGACCGGAAGCTCTTCATCGATCCGAACGAGTGCATCGACTGCGGCGCCTGCGAGCCGGAGTGTCCGGTGAACGCGATCTTCCCGGAAGAGTCGTTGCCCGCCGAATGGGCGCAGTACACCAAGATCGACGTGACCTGGTACACCGACAAGGCGGCTGCCCGGGCCGAGGTCGACGCGCTCAAGCCGGCCTGACCGGCCCAGCGGGCCATCTCCTCCGCTAGGGGGAGAGTGGCCATCGAGCGCCTCATCGACCCGACCGTCCCGCTCGACGACCTCGAGGCTCTCCTGGTGAAGTCAGGCCTCGGCGGGTGGCGCTCCTAGGTCGAACGGGATCGAAATGTCGAGTCGCGCGGCTCGAGTCGGGATCGAGCTTGAGCCTCAGACCCAGCCTGGGAGTTGAAGCCTGCGGCCGCAAAGACCTACTTGCCCACGAGGGCACCGAACCCGCCCCTCGGCACCTCCCGGCCGGAGCGTGAGCTTCTGCGAGCTGACCCGCTACCGCACGGCCCTCATTCCGGGAGCGGCCGTCCGAGGTCAACCGGGCAGGAGACCCTGCTGCGTGCCGGGCGGGCCCGGGCGAGCTTCGAGGGCCGCTCGCTCTTCCGGACGTGGCTGTACCGGATCAAAGGCGTTGAGGCACGCGTTGGTCGCGGGTGGCTGACGCGAGGTGCGGCGGGATGACCAGGCGTGGGACGGCGCTCCGACCCGGGGACCCTTGTCGAGGGTGATTTGGAGTCGCCGGAACCAGGACGCTGAACCCGCCGCGGGTGTCCGGGCGACCGCAGGCCTGAGCCGCGCTAGCGTGGCCCCGCCGCCGGACGGTCCACTGGCCGGATGCGCGAAATCACGAGCGCAACGAGGGCGCCGAAGATCCCGACGGCGATGAGCAGACCGCGAACCTCAGCCGAGTAGGACAGCCCCAGCGCCGCATCGAGCGACGCCGACCCAGATCCTGTGCCGGCCAGGGCCACGACCCCGCCACAAGGCTGAGCGGGAACTCGACGCCGCCGTTGGCGTTCCAGAAACCCTTTGGCAGGTGGACGAGCCCGACGATCACGACCGACTGGGCGATGAGCGCCGCGGTCGCCAGGGGGGTCAGGAGACCCACGGCGAGCAGGACCCCGCCCCCGAGTTCGGCCGCCGTCGAGACGAGGGCCCAGAAGCCTGCCGGTCGGAGCCCCATGCGCTCGACCCCGGTGCGCCAGCCGGCATACTTTGGACCCGACCACCAGCCAAATGCCTTCTGCGCGCCGTGGGCGGCGAAGGTCAGGCCGATCACGAGACGCAGGATGAGGAGACCGAGATCGCCGGGCGTCATTGCCGTGACTCCAGTTGAGACACCTGCACGACCGACCGACAGGCTGATCAGCCGCGAACCTGCCCTACTCTACGCTTCCGTTGCGAGCGCAACCAAGTGAAGGCGATCGCCACATGGCGCTTCGGCGGATGCTCTGGTCCACCCGCTCGAGGAAACTCACCGGGCTCCTCCTGCCACGCCGGGGGTTCCGGCCAGTTGCGCATCACGGTACGACTCCTTGTAGAGCCGTCCGTCCGTCGAGATCTCCTGGAGTTCGAACCGCTCCATCGTAATGGCGTCGAACGGGCAACGCTTGACGCACAGCGCGCAGCGGATGCAGCGCTCCTCGTCGAGGATCATCGCCCCGCCCTGCTCCCAGCCGTACGCCTCCTCGACCTCGGGCAGCAGGCCCTCGGTCTTCAGCTGGTTGACGTCGACCAGGTGGATGACGCCCGTGGGGCAGACGTCGGCACAGGCGCCGCACAGGACGCAGCGGAACGGGTCGAACCAGATGTTGAAGTTGCACATCAGGCAGCGGATCGACTCGGCGACCGCGGCCGTGGCGTCGTAGCCGAGCTCGACCGGGGTATTGAAGTTGACGACCGGATCGGTCGACGGCATCCGCACCTGGAGCGGGGCCATCGGGATGTGCTGGCGCGGCAGGACGTCGTAGAACTCGGGCATCTCGTGGCGCCACGAGCTGGTGATCTTGACGTTCGCGGCGACCGTCACATCCGTGCGGCCCGACAGGTAGCGGTCGATTGCGTAGGCGCACTTCTTGCCATGGCCGGCGGCCTCGATCAGGGTCGTCGGACCGGTCACGAAGTCGCCGCAGGCGAAGACGCCCCTGACGTTGCTAGCGTAGGTTGCCGGGTCGACCTTGACCCGGCCACGGTTGATTTCGAACCTGGCCTCGACCGGAAGGAGGGTCAGGTCTGCGGCCTGCGAGACGGCCGGGATGACCGTCTTCGCCGGGATCTCGAACTCGGACCCTTCGATCGGGACCGGCGAGCGCCGGCCTGAGGCGTCGGGCTCGCCGAGGCGGTTGCGGATGAACTTGACGCCGGTGACCTTGCCGTCCTCGCCCAGGATCTCGACCGGGCTGGCCAGGAACTCCATCCGGACGCCCTCTCGTTCGGTTTCGCCAAGCTCCTCCTCGTCGACCACGAGCTCGGAGCGCGTCCGGCGGTAGACGATCGAGACCCGCTCGGAGCCGTGGCGGAGGCTCGTGCGCGAGCAGTCCATGGCGGTGTAGCCGCCACCGATGACGACGACATCCGAGCCGACCTCGAGGGGCTGGCCGAGGTTCGCCTTCTTCATGAAGTCGACGCCGTACTGGACACCGTCGAGATCCGAGCCCGGGATGTCCAGGGCGACCGCGTCCATCGCGCCGGCCGTGATCGCGATCCCGTCGAAATCGCGCTGGAGCTGGTCGAAGGTGATGTCGACTCCGATCGTCGTATCGAAGACGAAGGAGACCCCCAGGCGCTCGACGAGGCGGACGTCCATCTCGATCGCCTCGCGCGGCAGGCGGAAGGCCGGCACGCCGATGAGCATCGTGCCGCCGCCGTATGGCAGGCTGTCGAAGACCGTCACCTGGTAGCCCTTGGTCGCCAGCTCGCGGGCGACGGCGATCCCGGCCGGACCGGCGCCGACGACCGCGACCCGTTCGGCGCGCGCCGTGATCTGGGGCATGACGTCCGGGATACCGGACGCCTCGTGCCATTCGACGAGGAAGCGCTTCACCGCGCGGATCGCCAGCGGCCGATCGATGTCGCCGCGGCGGCAGGCCCGCTCACACGGTGCGGAGCAGACGTACGAGCACATCGCGGCGACCGGGTTCGTCTCGCGCGCCAGGATGTAGCCCTCCTCGAAGCGTCCTTCTGCAGCCATGTTGAGATAGCCGCGGCAGTTCGTTCCCACCGGGCACGCTTCCTGACACTCGATGTTGCACTGGAGCCAGGAGGCGTCGACGGGCTGGACGAGGAATTCGTTGGGCGAGTCGATGGCCAAGCGGGCATGCCTTTCCGTGATACACGGCTTCGGGCGCGAACGGAACCGATCGGGGTGGCTCCGACGGTTGGAATCTACCATTGGTCCCCCGCCTCATGCACGATTCGCGCCGTCCGCCGGGCGGACGGGCGACGAACCTCGCGGCCTATCGACCGGTTGTTCGGCCGATTGTTCGGCCCAATGGTGACGATGTCATGACATCCGGCTGGCGACGGCGCCCCAATCG
>JBKJXL010000041.1:0-3546 GCA_046716225.1 Candidatus Limnocylindrales bacterium
GTTCGCCGAGTTCATCGGCACGGTCGACGAGGTCAACCCGGAGCGCAACAAGGTCAAGGTGCTGGTGAGCATCTTCGGCCGCGAGACACCGGTCGAGCTCGACTTCCTCCAGGTCGAGAAGCTCTAAGCAGCGAGTACCGCCAAGAAAGGGATCCACCGCACCGTGGCCAAGAAGATCCGTATCGTCCTGACCCTGCAGCTCCCGGCCGGAAAGGCCACCCCGGCACCGCCGGTCGGTACCGCGCTGGGTCCGCACGGCATCAACATCGTCGAATTCACGAAGTCCTACAACGAGAAGACCGCCGACAAGGCTGGGCAGATCATCCCGGCCCAGATCACGATCTTCGAGGATCGCTCGTTCAGCTTCATCCTGAAGACCCCGCCGGCCGCGGACCTCCTACGCAAGGCTGCCGGCGTGGAGAAGGGGACCGGCCTGGCCAAGCGCGAGACGGTCGGCCGGGTCACCAAGGACCAGGTCCGCGAGATCGCGGCCATCAAGATGGCCGACCTCAACGCGAACGATGTCGAAGGCGCGATGCGCCAGATCGAGGGCACCGCCCGAAGCATGGGCATCGAGGTCGTCAGCTAGACTCCCCAGCTGCGACCGGCAGCGCTCGAACCGCCGGAACGCCCACCCCGCGAGAAGGGGGAGGTCGGGACCACTCGACCGACAGGAAGGAACCGCTATGGCACACGGCAAGAAGTACATCGAGGCGGCGAAGCTCGTCGACCGCTCCGTCGCGTACCAGCCGCTCGAGGCGGCCGAGCTCGTCAAGCAGACCAGCACCGTCGGATTCGATCCGTCGATCGAGGTCCACCTTCGACTCGGCGTCGACCCACGGCACGCCGACCAGATGGTCCGCGGCACGGTCGTGCTTCCGCACGGCACGGGCAAGGTCGTCCGGGTCGTCGTGTTCGCGACGGGCGAGAAGGCTCAGGAGGCGCTGCGTGCCGGCGCCGACGAGGCCGGCGGCGAGGACCTCGTCAAGAAGATCGAGGCTGGCTGGCTGGAGTTCGACGTCGCCCTCGCCACGCCCGACTCGATGGGCCTGGTCGGCAAGCTCGGCAAGATCCTCGGTCGGCGCGGTCTGATGCCAAACCCGAAGGCGGGCACCATCACCTTCGACATCGACCGCGCGGTCAAGGAAGTCAAGGCTGGCCGCGTCGAGTTCAAGACCGACAAGGCGGGCATCGTCCATGTCGCCGTCGCCAGGGCCAGCTTCGAGCCGGCGGCGATCGTCGACAACCTGGCCGCCCTCGTCGATGCCATCAACCGGGCCAAGCCCAGCGGCGCCAAGGGCCAGTACCTCAAGGCATTGACCATCGCCAGCACCATGGGCCCGGGCATCCGGGTCGACGTGCCCGGCGTCCTGGCGGCCGCGGCCGCCTGATCCCCGACCGGCACCCGCCGGTCACCACCTGCGATGACGATCGAGAGGCACGTCATCTGACGATATCGACGGATCGCCACAGACAGCCTGCGCCCGCGGATCGCCGCTGACCCGAACCGGGTCGTCGACGATCGGGGCTTGATCCGCCGGACCGGACCGACCGCATCGCGGACGGGGACGACGGTGAGCACGCCGAGGCAGATCGGTGCACTCCACCTCTTTGGTGGGTCGCCTCTGCGAACTGGGCCGGACTCCCTCGGGAGTCCGCCATGGGACCGTCGCAGGGGCCGTTCGATCCGCGCATCGAACCCCACCGCCGCACGCCGGTCGCGTGCCGAAGGACAGGAGGGCACCCATGCCCACCGAGGCCAAGCGAGAGACGGTCGCCGCGCTGCGCGAGGAGCTCGCCAACAGTCGGACGATGATCGTGTCCGAATACCGCGGCCTCAAGGTGAAGGAGATCGCCGAGATCCGGCGCGCCCTGCGCAAGCAGGACGTCACCTACCGAGTCGTCAAGAACCGACTGCTGCGCATCGCCGCCACCGACCAGGTGGCCGAGGCGCTCGGCCCACTCCTCACGGGTCCGACCGCGATCGCGTTCGGGAACGATGAGGCCGGGACCGCCAAGGCGGTCCTCGATGCCACCAGGCCTTACGCCAAGATCGTCAAGATCACGGGCGGCGTCCTTGGCGACAAGGCGATCGACTCCGATGGCGTCACGCGTCTCGCCGCCCTTCCGTCGCGCGATGTCCTGCTGGCCAAGCTGGCTGGTGGGATGCAGGCGCCGGTCGGGACCCTGGCCGGCCTGCTCGCCGCGCCCCTGCGCAACCTGGGCTACGCCCTGTCGCAGGTCGCGGAACAGAGAGCCCGTGCCGACGGCGCCTAGACCCCGTCACCGACCCGACCCGACACCCACCACTCAAAGGAGAGACCCATGGCTACCCTGACCCAGGACGATCTGCTCGAGGCCATCGACAAGATGACCGTGCTCGAGTTGTCCGAGTTCATCAAGCGCTTCGAGGATCGCTACGGCGTGACCGCCGCCGCCCCGGCCGCCGCTGTCGCCGCCCCGGCAGCCGGCGGTGCCGCCAGTGGTGGCGACGCCCCCGCGGTCGAGGAGCAGTCCGAGTTCAGCGCCGTCCTCACCGAGGTCGGCCCGAACAAGATCCCCGTCATCAAGGTCGTCCGCGAGCTGACCGGCCTCGGCCTCAAGGAGGCCAAGGACGTCGTCGACGCGGCCCCCAAGGCCGTCAAGGAAGGCATCGCCAAGGACGAAGCCGAAAAGATCAAGGCCGCCCTTGAAGAGCAAGGGGCCAAGGTCGAGATCAAGTAACGAGTCGTGGAGGTCGGCCGGCTGACGGGCGGCGCATCCGTGCGTTGCTCGCTCCGCCGGTCGCTCACGCACCTTGGGGTGCGCTCGTTCCCTTGCTCGCTCGCGCCTTCGGCTGCACTCCCCCGGCAGCCGGAGTCTCTGATCCGACTCGAACCCAGCTGACGGGACCGTCCGCGGAACTCGAATCGGCTCCATTACCACTTTCGGGGGCGTTTGACAATACTTGGAAACGCGATATCCTACTCCTTCTGTGAGCGCGGCCCCTCCTCCCCCTTCTCTCCTCCGTCAAGGAGCGGTATTTCATGCTGTCTGCTGCTGAGTCATCGACTCGCGCCCTGACCCCTTCGGGTCGCATCTCGTACGCCCGCATCGACAGGAAGGTCGACGGCATCAGCTACGAGAAGTTCGAGATCCCCAACCTGATCGAACTCCAGCTCGATTCGTTCGAGTGGTTCGTGTCCAAGGGATTGCGTGAGCTGTTCGACGAGATCAGCCCGATCAAGGACTTCACCGGCAAGGTCATGGAACTCCAGTTCCTCGACTATGAGTTCGGAGAGCCCAAGTACTCCGAGGAGGAGTGCCGAACCAAGGACCTGACGTTCAGCAAGCCGCTGTACGTCAACGTCGAGCTCCTGATCAAGGAGACCGGCGAGATCCAGCGGCAGCGCGTCTACATGGGCGACTACCCGTGGATGACCGACCAGGGCACGTTCGTCATCAACGGCGCCGAGCGGGTCGTCGTCAGCCAGCTCGTCCGCTCGCCGGGTGTCTACTACAGCGAAACCGAGGACCCGGCGTCAGGGCGCATGCTGTTCAGCGCCA
>JBKJXL010000042.1:0-3155 GCA_046716225.1 Candidatus Limnocylindrales bacterium
GGCTTGGGCGCATCGACTACGTCGCCGCCCATGCGTTGCAGAAGCGCCGGGTGTCCGAGCGCGTCGCCGGCGTGATCCCGGATCAGCTGCTCCTGCTGGAGCACCCGCCCGTCCTGACCCTCGGCCGGCACTCGGATCCGGCCCACATCCTGGCGTCACCCGAGGCCATGGCCGTGCGCGGCATCGGCGTCCACCGCATCGAACGCGGTGGCGAGGTCACTTATCACGGCCCGGGCCAGTTGGTGGCGTACCCGATCATCGCCCTGGCCGAGCGAGGACTCCTGCTCCGGCCGCTGGTCCGCGCGCTGGAGGCCGCCCTCGTCGCGACGTGTGTCTCGTTCGGCGTCGAGGCCGCCAGGCGGGACGGCCATCCCGGCTGCTGGTGCGATGCGGACGGCGAGGCGCCGCGCAAGATCGGCGCTCTCGGCCTTCGGATCGAACGTGGCGTCTCATACCACGGCATCGCCCTCAATGTGAGCGTGGACCTGGCCGACTTCGAGCTGATCGATCCGTGCGGGATGCCTGGTGTCGTCTCCACCTCGATCGACGCGGAGCGCCTCGGGCTCGGGAGTCCACTGCCGCTCCCCTCGACGGCGTCCGTCGAACGAGCGGCCCGGGTCTTCGCGCCGGCGTTCGCGGCCGCGATCGGCGCCGACCTGACCTGGCCGGGGGCCTGAGCCCACGTGGCTGCCGGGTTGTTCGAACTTCGCAAGGACCCGATCACCGGTTGGTGGGTCGCGACCATGGTGGACCGCGCATTCCATCGCGACCGCTTCGCTCGCGCCGCCGAACCCGTCGACGATCGATTGTTCGGCTGCGCCAACTGCTCGACGCCTGAGGGCGACGGCGTGCGCGTTCGGATGCTCAAGGACTATGCGTTCAACGTCGTCGGCACGGGCGATGAAGCGCGGGAGCTGGACAAGGGCCTCGCCCAGGTGTCGATGTCCCAGGCTCGCGCGACCGGCTCGTGGCGGACCGTCGTTGCGCCCCCAGGCGAGCATCGACCGTTGCATGCAGTCGGCAACGATCTGATCGAGCAGCTGCTGGCCGGCGCGCGTGATGCCCTCGTGTCCGCCCGGGCGACCGGCCAGACCGACTACCTCCAGGTCGTCCAGAACTGGGGCTCCCAGGCCGGAGCGCGGACGAACCACCTGTGCCTGGATCTGTACGACCTGCCCCAGATCCCGCATCGGATCGCCGAGGAGCTCGGGGGCGCCGCGCGGTTCGTCATCCGTGAGGGCGAGTGCCCGTTCTGCCGGCTGGTGCGCGAGGAGTCGCGACGACCGGACCGCCTGATCTGGGCGGACCACGCCAGTGTGGCCTTCGCCCCGTACGCATCGCGCTCCTCGTTCGAGACTTGGATCGTCCCGCGCCACCACGAGGCGGACTTCGGACTCGCGTCCGATGCCGAGCTCGCAGCGACCGCGGAGGCACTGCGCCAGGTCCTGTCGCGCCTCGCCAGTAGCCTCGACGGCCCGCCATACAACCTGGTCCTCCACAGCGCGCCCTTGAAGGAGCGCGTGGACGCCACGTACCACTGGCATTGGGAGATCCATCCACGCCTCCGCGAGATCGCCGGACTCGAGCTGGGAACCGGCTTGCCGGTGAATCCCGTCTCGCCCGAAGACGCGGTGGAGGAACTCCTTGGGCGCACGAACGCCTCGGGCGGTGGGTCGGGGTGATGGGCTCGGCGGACGCCGTGGCGTGGCGTCACATGAGCGCGGGGCCCACCGTCATTGGCCCGTCGAGTGCGTGCTGCCCTGTCGCCGCGCTCCGAACCCGTATCCGTCCGGAGTCCTCGTGGCCGTCGAACCCTCATTCGCAGACCTTCGCCAGGCGCTCCCGTCGTCACGTCCGCTCAGCCGTGGCCGCGGCGTCATGAGCGGTACCTGGGATCGCGACGAGGCGGCGGCCTTCGTCGAGACGCTGTTCGCCAAGCACGAGCGCGAGATCTTCGCCTACCTCCTGCGGATGATGCGCGATCCAGAAGTCGCGGCCGACATGACCCAGGACGCGTTCATCAAGGCCTACAAGAACTACGACACATTGGAGAAGCCCGAGAACGCGCGGGCCTGGCTGTATCAGATCGCCCACCGGGTGGCGCTCGACGAGATCCGCCGGCGAAAGATCATCCGGTTCTTCCCGTGGACCGGCGAATCGCACGGTGCGGCGCCGTCTGCGGAGCACCTGGTCATGGACGCCAACCTGTCCGGCGACATGCAGCGTGCCCTGGCGCGTATCCCCGAACGCCAGCGTGCCGCCCTTCTGCTCGCCGAAGTCCACGACCTGACCGGCATCGAGCTGGCCGCGACGCTCAGGGTCAGCCACGTGGCGGCCCGAGCCCTGCTGACGAGGGCGCGCGAGAGCCTTCGGCAGGCGCTGGACATCGAGCGCGCCGCCGATGAGGCCGACGAAGCCGGCGCAGATGCCGCCGCCGAGGCCGCCCGCCACTCCGGTCAGGGCTCGGTGGGGCCACGGTCGTGAGTCGCCTCGGCCGAGTCGGCCGTCGACCCGATCATTGGGCGAGCCCGCACGATCGTGCCCGGTCGCAATCGGCTGAGCGCCTCGATGCCCCGCTGTCCGAAGCCGATGAAACCTGGCTGGACCACCACCTGGCGGGGTGTCCGACGTGCCTGACGACCGCACGAGCCTATGAATCCGATCGCCTCGCCCTTCGGTCCCTGCGCGACACGGCCCCGGCCCCGGCGCCGCCGCGCGACCTCTGGGCGCGAACGTCCGCCCGGATCGAACAGGAAGCGGCCGGCCGCCGACGCGCTCCGCTCGGATCCGCCAGCCGGCCGGCCATCGCGCAGTTCGGTGCGATGGCGGGAATCGCGGTCGTGGCGTTCGTGGTCGGTTCGTCGGTGCTGTCGGGGGCTTGGCTGAACAGCGGGACGACCGGTAGCACGAATAGGGTGGACGGGTCGTTCACCGCGGCCCTGACGCCGGTGCCCACCGACATCGAGATCGTCCCGGGCGCCACGCCGATCGCCGTCGATGCCGGCGCGGTCGGCTGGTTCGATGTCGGAGCGGACGGGTCGTACAGCTACAACGTGGCCGACGTGGACGAGGTCTGCGCAGAGGTGGATCAGGCCAGCTGCGCCGCGCTGGTAGATGAGCAGGGGAAGCGGGTCGCACTCGCCACCTCGCCCAAG
>JBKJXL010000043.1:0-5336 GCA_046716225.1 Candidatus Limnocylindrales bacterium
GGTCCGAGGTGGCGGCTGAACCATCCTCGTCGCTTTCGACGATCGCCATGTCGTAGTGCGGGTCCTCGATCTGGTCCTTCCAGTGGCTCGTCACCTTGCCGATCTCGTGGTCGGACACGAACACGCCCTGGAGGCGCATGGGCCGCGGCAGGTCCGAGGGCTGGTAGAGCATGTCCCCCCGGCCGATGAGGTCCTCGGCGCCCGGTGTGTCGAGGATCGTGCGCGAGTCGATCTGGGACGCCATGGCGAAGGCGATTCGTGACGGGAAGTTGGCCTTGATCAGGCCGGTGACCACGTTGACCGATGGTCGCTGCGTGGCCAGGACCATGTGGATGCCGGTGGCGCGGGCCTTCTGGGCGAGCCGCACGATCGGCTCCTCGACGTGCTTGCCCTCGCGCATCATCAGGTCGGCGAGCTCGTCGATGACGAGGACGATGTACGGCATCCGGTCGTCAGGATCGGAGCGGCTCTCGTTGTAGGCCTTGATGTTGCGGGCCGTCGCCCCGGCGAAGCGCCGGTAGCGGCCTTCCATCTCGTTGACGGCCCACTTCAGGGCCGCCTTGGCCTTCTCCGTCTCGGTGATGACCGGCACGAGCAGGTGCGGCAGGCCGTTGTATGCCGCCAGCTCGACGCGCTTGAGATCCATCAGGATCATCCGAACGTCGTGCGGGGTGGCCTCGCACAGGAGGCTGGTGATGAGGGCGTTGACCATGACGCTCTTGCCTGAGCCGGTCGCGCCGGCGATGAGCAGGTGCGGCATCTTCGCAAGGTCGACCGCCTGCGCCTTGCCCGCCACGTCGCGGCCCAGCGCGAACGTCAGGGTGGATCCCGAGGCCTTGAAGTCGACGTCCTCGAGGATCCGACGTAGCGCGACGACGTTGAAGTCGGCATTCGGGATCTCGATCCCGACGGCGCTCTTGCCAGGGATTGGCGCCTCGATGCGCAGCGACCGGGCAGCCAGGGCCATGGCGAGATCGTCGGACAGGCCCTCGATCCGGCTGACCTTGATGTCCGGGGCGGGCTGGACTTCGTACTGCGTGACGACCGGGCCGGCGTTCCGCCCGACCACCTTGGCCGGGATGCCGAAGCTCGCGAGCTTGCGGACGATGATCTCCTCGACATGCGCGTGGGCCGCCGCGTCACCGCCCGCGTGGACCGGGATCGCGACATCGTCGAGCAGCGTTGTGGGCGGGAGGATGTACTCGATGCGATCGCGCGTCGGCGGTGAATCGCCGGCGTCGGTGACATCGTCTGGATGCCGATCGGCGCTCAACGGATCCGCGTCAACGACCGCCATGGCCGTCACACCCGCCGAACGGGCCTTCCTCGCCGGCGCGAACGTCGCGGATGTGGGCACCGCACTTGGGACCGCGACCGGGATCGCGTTGCGAGCGGCCTCCTCGTCCTGACCCCACATGCCCGTCTGGCCCGGCGAACCGGCCGGAGCGACCGCGGCGCCCTTGGCGGCCGGTGCGGTCTTGGCCCGCCCATCGGCGGGTGTCGGGGCGGCTGTGGCGGGTCCAGGAGCCGCCGGATCACGCTTGACGGACGCGGCAGCGGTCGCTCCCATCCAACGCGCGGTGCCGGTGACCGGGTGGAGGATCCGACGCAACTCGACGCCGAAACCCAGGACAAGACCGCCGACCGCCATGCCGACCAGAAGGAAGAACGCACCGGGTGCGGTCACAAGGCCCGTCAGCAGGTTCGAGAGGAACCGCCCGATCGCCCCGCCGGACACTCCGACGACCTGGGCAGCGCCGACGATCCCGATGTAGGCGATCGTCAACCCGATCAGCGTGATCCCCCAGCCCGAACCGGACCGGCGACCAGGCCCCCATTCCAACCACCACCCAGCCACCAGCAGGAAGAATGGCAGCAACCAGCGCATCGTCCCGAACCACGGTGCGAACGTATCCGTCCACCAGTCGGTCAGGCTGCCCTGGCCGGGCAGCACGAGGGCGATCAGCGTCATCGCACCCAGGATCAGGAGCACGAGGCCCACGACCGAGCGCACGACGTCCGGTGTGAACCGGGCACCGAGACCCGACACGCGTCGTCGCGTTCGGCTGGGCGTGGAGCGGGCGGTCGAACGCCGCCGGGTCGCCATCCGCTAGACCTCGACGACGACCGGGAAGACCATCGGTCGGCGCTTCGTCTGCTCGTAGAGGTAGCGCGAGACACCGTCCTTGACCTGGGTCTTGAGCAGGGCGATCTCGCTGATGTGGTCGCCCGGCGTCGCGATGGACGCGATGACACGCTCGACGGCTTCCTCCATGAGCGGATCGCGCTCGTTGAGGTGGACGAAGCCACGCGTGACGATCTCGGGCCGTCCAACGACGGCGCCTGTCTGCTTGTCGACGGTCACGACGATCATGAACATGCCGTCCGTGGCCAGCGAGCGCCGATCGCGCAGCACGACGTCCCCCACATCGCCGACGGACAGGCCGTCCACGTAGACATAGCCGGCGGTCACCGGGTTCGCGCGTCGGGCGCTTCCGTCGGCGTACAGCTCGATCGGGGTGCCGTTCTCGATGATGTAGACGTTCTCCGGCGCCACACCGGTCTCGATCGCGAGCTTGCCGTGCTGCACCTGCATCCGGAACTCGCCGTGCATCGGGATGAAGTGCTTGGGCTTCGTCAGCCCGAGCATGAGCTTCAACTCCTCCTGGCTGGCGTGGCCCGAGACGTGGGCGCGCTTGATCGTGTGGTAGTACACGTTCGCGCCGGCCTTGAACAGGTTGTCGATCGTGCGCGAGACCGATTCCTCGTTGCCGGGGATCGGGCTGGCACTGACGATGACCGTATCGCCCGGCTGGATCTCCACGAACCGGTGATCGCGGTTGGCCATCCGCGCCAGGCCGGCCATCGGCTCGCCCTGGGCACCCGTCGTGGCGATGACGAGCTTGGGGTCCGGATGGTCCTTGATCTTGTCCTTCGAGACGATCATCGAGGGCTCGTAGGTCAGGTAGCCGAGGTCCGTGGCGATCCGGAAGTTCTGCTCCATGGATCGGCCGATGACGGCCACGCTGCGACCCATGTCCGCCGAAGCGTCGAGGACCTGCTGCACTCGGGCGATGTTGCTCGCGAACGTCGCCACGATCACCCGACCGTCCAACGGCTCCATGATCTCGCGGAAGGCCTCGCCGACCGTGCGCTCGGAGGGCGTGTAGCCCGGATTCTCGGCACGCGTGGAGTCGGAAAGCAGGACCGCGACGCCCTCGGCACCCAGCTTGGCAAGGATCGCGAAGTCGGACAGCTTGCCGTCCACCGGCGTGTGGTCGAACTTGAAGTCGCCGGTATGCACGATGGTCCCCACCGGGGTGCGCAGCGCGATGCCCATCGCGTCCGGGATGGAGTGGCCCACCCGGAACGGGATGACGTGGAAGGGCCCGATGTCGAGCTCGTCGCCCGGGTCCAGCGCCTTCAGCGGGTTGTTGTGGAGCTTGTGCTCCTTGATCTTGTTGCCCAGCAGGCCACGGGCCAGGGTGCTGGCGTAGACCGGCACGCCCGGGAACTCCGGGAGGACATACGGCAGGGCGCCCACGTGGTCCTCGTGGGCGTGGGTGATGAGGAACGCCCTGACCTTGGCGCGGTTCTCCTTGAGATACGTGATATCGGGGATCACGAGGTCGATGCCGAACATCTCCTCGTCCGGGAACATGAGACCGCAGTCGATGACGACGATGTCGTCGCCGTACTCGAACACGTACATGTTCTTGCCGATCTCCCCGACCCCGCCGAGCGGGATGATACGGAGCGGCAGGTCCGGCGATACGGATGTGGTTCGATTCTTCTTGGTTGGCATGAACGTCCTTGGTAGCTGGTTCAGAACAGAGTGAGTTGGTCGATGTCGGCCGTGTCCGCGGTGCCGGTCGCAAGCATGGCGGATGAGGCGGCGGCAGCGGCCTCGGTCGGGGCCGGTGCGGGTGGGGCTGCCGGGATGGCGTCGTCGCGCCGCTTGCGCGAGGCGAGCAGGGCGCCGGGCAGGCCCGCGATGTCATCGAAGCTCTCGCGTTCGATGGCGGCCGTCCGCAGCGCCGCGGCCGGGTGGTACATGGCGAGGACGACCGCGTTGCGGGCGCCCGTCTCGGGATCGGCCGGGCGGATCGTGCCGTGGACCTGCGAGATCTTGACACCCGGCAGGAAGCGCGCCATCGAGAACCGGCCGAGCGTAACGACGACCGCCGGGTCCAGGATCTGGAGCTGCCGGGTCAGGTAGGGCGAGCACGCGGCGATCTCGTCGGGCAGCGGGTCGCGGTTGTCCGGTGGCCGGCACTTCACGACGTTCGTGATGAAGACGTCCGATCGGTGCCAGCCCAACGACCCGAGCAGCTTGACCAGCAGGTCCCCGGCCCGGCCGATGAACGGTCGGCCCTCACGGTCCTCATTCTGGCCGGGGCCCTCGCCCACGAACACGACTTCGGTGTCGGGGTCGCCCTCGCCGGGGACGGCCTTCCGGCGGGTCTCATGAAGCCGGCAGCGCGTGCAGTCCCGAACCTCGGCGGCGATAACCTCGAGCGCCGTCCGGCGCTCGGCGTCCGTCACGCCATGGCCTCCGCGAGTGGCTCCCCGACGCGATACGGCGGGACGCCACGGACCGAGGCGTGACGCACCCAGTCACGCTCGACGAGAACCTCGGCGATCTCGACGGCATTCGTGGCCGCGCCCTTGCGCAGGTTGTCCGACACGACCCAGAAGGCGATGCCGCGATCGTCCGGGATCGAGACGTCCTGGCGGACGCGGCCGACGAAGATCTCGTCGCGTCCGGTGGCGGCGGTGGCCAGCGGATACTCGTGCGTGGCTGGATCGTCCTGGACGATGACGCCCTGGACGGCGGCGAAGAGCTCGCGGGCACGTTCCGGCGTGATCGGGTCGCGGGTCTCGACGTGGACGGCTTCGGAGTGGCTTACAAAGACCGGGATCCGCACGGCCGTGCATGAGATGCGCAGGTCCGGCAGGCCCAGGATCTTGCGGTCCTCGCTGACGACCTTCCACTCCTCCTTCGTGTAGCCGTTGGGCAGGAACTCGTCGATCTCCGGCAGGGCGTTGAACGCGATCAGATGCGGGTAGATGGACGCGACCTTGGCCTCGCCGTTCACGTGCGCCCGGATCTGGCCCTCCATCTCGGCGATGGCGTCGGCGCCGGTTCCCGACACGGACTGGTACGTGTCCACGACGACCCGTTCCAGGCCCACGCTGTCGCGCAGGGCCATCAGGACCGGCGCGAGCTGCATCGTGGAGCAGTTCGGGTTAGCGATGATGCCTGCATGGCCTTCCAGATCGTGCGGATTGACCTGCGACACCACGAGCGGCACGTCCAGCTCCATCCTCCAGGC
>JBKJXL010000044.1:0-8170 GCA_046716225.1 Candidatus Limnocylindrales bacterium
GGATACGAGACGGCTCGCCGTGCCTTATTCGGCGAGCGTGGCGGTCCCGCGCCCGCCCCGACCGACCCAACGACCTCGACAGCGGTCCTCGCCGAATTCGCCGAGCGGCTCGCCCCGATGCAGATGAACAGTCAGCACCCGCGCCAGTTCGGCTACTTCACGCCGCCGCCGCTGCCGATGTCGGTGATGGGCGAGCTGTTGACCCAGGTCACCAACCAGGGCGTGGACATCTGGCACGCCGGGCCGACCGGCGCCTTCGTCGAGGAGGAGGTGGTCCGCTGGCTATGCGACCTCATCGGATACGGGGCGGGTTCGTTCGGCATCCTCACGTCGGGCGGCGTGATGGCCAACTTCATGGCCATGCTGCTCGCGCGGGATCTCCACCTCGGACGGCTCCGCGGCCTGGCCGCCCCCCCGCGCGGTCGCGAGCTCGACGGCGCGCGCGTGTACGTCAGCGACCAGGCGCATTTCTCGATCGCGCGAGCGCTCGACGAGCTGGGCTTTCCCGCCGACACGCTCGTCGTCGTCCCGTCCGACGATCGATTCCGACTGCAGGCGGCCCATGTCGCGGCGGCCATCGCCCGTGACCGCGCCGTTGGTCTTGTCCCATTCGCGATCGCTGCGGTCGCCGGCTCCACCAACACCGGGTCCGTCGACGCGATCGAGGCGCTCGCCGACCTCGCCGCCTCGGAGGACCTGTGGCTGCATGTCGATGCGGCCTATGGCGGGGCCGTCCGCCTGTCCGCCAGGGATGCGGGCCGCGTCACCGGGCTGGACCGCGCAGACTCCGTCACGGTCGATCCGCACAAGTGGTTCTTCCAGGCCTACGACATCGGCGGGCTGCTTGTCCGCGACGCGAGTGCCCTGGCCGCTGGGTTCGGCGGTCGATCGCCCGAGTACTACCGCGGCGGCGAGACGTTCGAGGCCGACGACGAGAACGAGGACGACCATCGCGGGCAGCTCAACTTCTACAAGCTGGGCTTCGAGGGCACCCGTCGCTGGCGCGCGCTCAAGCTGTGGATGACCTGGAAGCACCTTGGCACGAGCGGTTTCGGCCGGCTGATCGAGTCGAACATGGACCTGGCCGCCCATCTCGCGGCCAGGTGCGCGGCCTCGGACGACTTCGAGGCCGTGCCGGCCGAACCCGATCTGTCGGTCGTGTGCTTCCGGCACCTGCCGGGTGGTCGCGCGACGGCGCGGGCCATGGATCCGGCGCAGCTGGACGCCCACCAGGACGCGTTGCAGGTCGCGCTCGAGCTGTCGGGCGACGGCTGGCTGACGACGACACGCCTGCGCGGGGCGACCTACCTCCGGGCCGGGATCGTCAACTACCTGTCGACCGAGGACGACATCGACCACCTGCTCGCCACGCTGCGACGCCTGGCGATCTGAGGCTCGCGCGCCGCCGGGTTCGCGTCCGTCAGGCCTTGTTGTGCAGCAGCATCCCGACGTGTTCGAGGAGTCGCCAGGCGACCTCGCCGTCGCCCCGGACGAAAGCGCGGAAGTCGGTCAGCATCATGACCAGGACGGTCATGTCCGTGCCCGCGGTGACCGTCGCCGTCCGGATCCGGTCGCTGATGAGCGCGATCTCGCCGAAGTAGCTCCCCGGGCCGAGGCGACTGACCTCGTTGCCATCCACCGTGACGATCGCCTCGCCCGCGGAGACGACGAAGAAGCCCATCCCGTGATCGTCGCCCTGGCGGATGATCACCGTGCCGGCCGGGACGCTGCGCTCCTTGAAGTCCCTCGCCATCCGCTCGCGCTGCTTCTTGTCCAGACCCGATAGCAGCGGCACCTTGCCCAGGACACCCTCGATGGATTCCGACATGCAGGCATGCTCCTTCCTGATCCACACCGGTCCCCACCCGCGTCGGGTGTGGCCGGTTCCTGACACTATGGCTGGTCGCGGGTCCGCGCGGCGAGTCGATCCTTGAGGCGATACCACTCCCCGACCACCGGCATGAACCAGGGTCGTCCTTCGTACGGCGCCGGTACGAGCGGGAATCGTAGTCGGCTGAGGGCTGGCGCGTCACCCCCCGCGAGCCACGCCCCCACCTTCCCGCCCATGTGGGTCATGAGCGCCACGCCGGTGCCGCAGCACCCCACGAGGAACGTCACGCCGTCCTTCGTCCGGCCCGCGTGGGGCATCCGGTCGTGCGTGAACCCCACGTTCCCTCCCCAGGCGTAGTCGATCCGGTATCCGGCGAGCTGGGGATGGATCTCCAGCAGCCCCTTGTGCAGGATGGCCGCCGTGCGGTCCGTCGACGTCGGCATGAAGCTGGCCCGCCCGCCGAAGATCATCCGGCGATCCGCCGACACGTGCCAGTAGTACAGGAAGTTCTTGGTATCGAAGAACGCGCGGCCCTTTGGCGACAGTTCGTGGGTCAGATCCTCCGGGAGCGGCTCGCTCGCGATGATGTAGCTGCCGATCGGGATGACCCGGCGCCGCACCGAGGGCAGCACGCCGTCCGTGTAGCCATTGGTCGCCACGAGGACCTCACCGGCATGGATCGCGCCTCGGTCCGTCTCGACGACGAAGCGGCCATCGCCCTGACGTCGGATAGTCCGAGCGCGAACGCCTTCGTGGAGGTCCGCGCCGGCGCGATCGGCCGCCGCAGCCAGACCGGCGAAGTACTTCCCGGGGTGGAGCAGCCCGCTACCCTCCACGGCGAGTGCGCCGAAGTACGCATCCGAGCCGATCTCCTCGCGGATCCGTTCGCGTGGGACGAGCTGGCTGGCGACCCCGACGAACGCCAGGCTGTCGCGGGCATGTTCCAACTCAGGGACATGACTCGGGGCGTACGCCAGCTCGAGGTGCCCGACCTCGCGGAACTCGCACTCGATGACGTGCTCGTCGATCAGCCGCTTGACCGTCTGGTACCCGTCGAGCGTCTCCTGGTAGAGCGCGCGACCGGTGTCCTCGCCGTGGCGCTTGATGAGCTCGCGGGCACTCCACTTGTAGCCGGCATGGACGATCCCGCCGTTGCGAGTGGACGCCCCGAACCCGAGCGTATGCGCCTCGAGCAGGGTGACCTTGACTCCGCGCGCCGCCAACTCCCGCGCGGCGTTGATCCCGGCGTACCCGCCACCCACGACCACGACGTCCGTGCTGTCAGGCAGGTCGCGGCCGGACCGATCCGGCATGTCCGGCATCGTCGCCTGCCAGTACGCCCGGCGCTCGTAGTCGTCGTTCAGGGTGCCCTTGCCAGCCATCGGGCGGAGCGTACCGGACCCGTCGCCACGACGGCGTGCCGAGTTCCCATCGGACATCTCGAGGTCATCCGCGTCTGACACGGGACGAAGTGGTCAGCCGTCGACGGCTTCGTAGGCGAAGCGGCCACCGGCCAACGTGAGCAGGACACGACCGCCAAGCTCCAGGCCGATGAGCGGCGAGTTCTTGCCCTTCGACAGGAGCGTGGCCGGCGTCACGATCCAACGCTCCGACCGATCGAACACGACCAGATCCGCCGGGGCGCCGATCTCGAACCCGGCCGATCGAGGCGCCTTCGCACCGAGGACGCGCGCGGGTCCGACGGTCAGCGCCTCGATGGCGCCCAGCAGCGGCAGGCGACCGGCATCGACGGCGGCGAGCAACAGTCCCAAGGCCGTCTCGATACCACTGATCCCATTGGCCGCACGGCCGTACTCGACGGCCTTGTCCACTTCGGTGTGTGGCGCGTGGTCCGTGGCGATCGCATCAGCCGTGCCGTCCAGCAGCGCCGCGAGGCAGGCGGCGGCATCCTCGGGCGATCGAAGGGGCGGGTTCACACGGGTCGACGTGTCGTAGGGTCGCGCGACGAGCGCGTCGTCCGCCCACGGGTCGCCACTCGCGTCCCACGCCCACCGGCGGGCACCCGCGACCCACTCGTCGGTCAGGGCCATATGGTGCGGCGTGACGTCGCACGTGACCGGCAGCCCGGCCGCCCTGGCGCGACGGACGAGATCGAGCGCCTCACCTGTGGAGACGTGCGTGAGGTGCAGCCTCGCCCCTGGCTCGTCGCGGATCACGTCCGCGAGGATCGCGAGGTCACGTCCGACCGCGGCAACCTCGGCGGCGACCGGCCAGCCGCGCAACCCCAGCACGGTCGCCACGAACCCATCGCTCGCCTCGGCCCCGTCGGTCAAGGTGCCATCTTCGGGGTGGTCGATGACCGGCAGGCCCAGGGCTCCGGCGTAGGCAAGCGCAGCCCGCAGGATCGTGGCGGAACGAATGGGCGAGCCGTCATCCGAGAACCCGACGACGCCGGCATCGGCCAGCTCACCCAGGGCCGCGAGCCGCTCGCCGTCGCGCCGCACTGTGACCGCCCCGACGGCCAGCAACCCCACCGGCGAGCCCGACGCGACCGCCGCCGACCGGATCGCCGCCAGGACCCCGGGCTCATCGAGGGCCGGCTCCGTGTTCGGCATCGCGCAGACCGTCGTGAAGCCGCCGTGCGCAGCGGCGGCCAGCCCGGTCGCGACCGTCTCGGCATCCTCGTTGCCCGGCTCGCGCAGGTGTGTGTGCAGGTCCGTGAACCCGGGCGCGACCACAACCCCGTCGGCCGTGACGCCCTCGGCATCGTCCCTCTCCAGCCAGGTCAGCGCCTCCAGTATCCCGTCGCGGACGACGATCTCGCCGGGTCCCTCACGGCCCGCGACCGGGTCCACCAGCCACGCCCGACTGATCTCGAGATCCGTCACGCGTCGGCCGACCCGGTCCCGTGAGTACCCGCCAGCAGGTACAGCAGGGCCATCCGGACCGCCACGCCGTTCGTCACCTGGTCCGTGATCACGGACTGCGCACCGGCGGCCACATCGGCCGCGATCTCGACGCCCTCGTTCATCGGACCCGGGTGCATCACCAGCGCGCCCGGCTTCGCGCCGGCGAGTCGCGTGGTCGTCAATCCGTATCGGGCGGCGTACTCGCGCATCGAAGGGAGCAGCCCGCCCGCCATGCGTTCGCGCTGGATCCACAGGGCCATGACGACATCGGCCTCCCGGAGCGCCTCGTCCACGTTCGTCGTGACGTGGAACCGCCGACCGGACGCCGCACTCCGACCCGCCCACGCCTCGAACCCGCGGACCAACGTGGGCGGACCGCACAGCCACAGGTCCGCGCCGGCCGCTGTCAGCGTCCAGATGTTCGAGCGGGCAACCCGTGAGTGCAACAGATCGCCGAGGATGACGACCTTCCGCCCGGCCACGGACCCACCCAGCCGCTCGCGCATGGTGTACAGATCGAGGAGCGCCTGGGTCGGGTGGGCGTGCCAGCCGTCCCCCCCGTTCAGCACGGATCCCCCGAACACCTCTGCGGCGAGATACGGCGCACCGGAGACCGAGTGACGCATGACCAGCATGTGGGCGCCGAGCGCCTCGACGGTCCGGACCGTGTCCACGAGGGACTCGCCCTTCGACACGGAGGACGCCGCCGCGGCGATGTTCACGACATCGGCCGAGAGGTTCTTGGCGGCCACCTCGAACGACACGCGCGTCCGGGTCGAGGCCTCGTAGAACAGGATCGTGACCTGCCGGCCGCGCAGCGCCGGCACCTTCGCGATCGGGCGGGCCAGGACCTCACGCATCGCGTCGGTCGTTCGCATCACGAGGTCCAGGTCCGTCGCGGACAGCCCGTCCACGTCCAACAGATGTCGATGCCGCCAGCCGCTCGGCTGGGTCTCGGGGGCCACGTCGACCGACGGGACGACGGCCTGGCCCGCGTCCGCTCCGTGGTCGACGGTCGTGCTCACCGAACGGGTTCGCCGGCACTCGCCGGTTCGGCCTCGAGGACGATCCGTTCGATCTCGACGCCGTCCTCACCGTCGGTCTCGTCGAGGTGGACCCGAACCGACTCCTCGCGCGACGTCGGCACGTTCTTGCCGACGTGGTCCGCCCGGATCGGCAGCTCACGGTGCCCACGATCCACGAGCACGGCGAGGCGGATCGCCTGCGGCCGCCCGAAGTCGACGAGGGCGTCCATCGCCGCACGGATCGTCCGGCCCGTGTACAGGACGTCGTCGACGAGGATGATCGTCTGCCCGTCGATCCCCGACGGCAGCTCGGTGCCCTTGACGATGGGCTGCTGAGCGACGAGGGACAGGTCGTCCCGGTAGAAGGTGATGTCGAGCGCCCCGACCGGCACCTCGACCCCCTCGTGCTCCAGGATGGACGCCGCGATGCGTCGAGCGAGCGGCACGCCTCGTCGCTGGATGCCGATGAGCATCAGCCCGGTCGTGCCGGCCTGCTTCTCGACGATCTCGTGGGACAACCGCGTAGTCGCCCGACGGATCTCGTCCGCGGTCATGATCTGACGGCCGCTCATCGCTCCTTCCCGGCCTCTCAGGGCCTCGGGGACGGCCTCACGGGGCCGCAGCTGAAGGGTCGCGGCAAGGATACCGCGAGCGGGCGGAGGTGGCGAGGTCCGTGGCTCAGTAGACCGAGACGGTCACCGTCGTCGTACCCGACCAGGACGGGCAGCCGCAGATCGCGAAGAAGTCGGGACGGTAGAGGTCCACGATCCGGTCCGTCCGCGTCGGCCCGTAGTCGTTGACCGTCCGTTCGATGCAACCGCCGGCCCCGCAGATGACCACGATCGTGCCCTTTGGCAGGCGCATCGCCGTGGTCCCGTTGTCGTAGAACGTCGCCGCCCCCGTCAGGGTGGACTTCGGTGGCTTCTGCGCCGTCCCGAAGCCCGGCTCTGGCTGGTCCACGATCCGTCGATGGGTCGGGCCGACCTTGGGGGCCTCTCCGGTCTCGAGGAAGACGTGCGAGGCAGGCACGAGGCCGTCGGACACGAACGCGTCGTCAAGCGGACCGATCGGCGTGGCCGAGCGTGCTGCGTTCGCGGAGACAGGGAGTGGCTGGAATGCGCTATCGGGAAGTGGCTCCGCCGGGCTGGGGGCCCGTGAACCGGCGAATCCCGGAAGCGCGACCAGGGCGAGGGCGGCGATGAGCACCGACCCTACGACCAACCTGCTGGGTCGCACGATAGGCGGTGAACTGTACGACGCCGCGAGGTCGAATGCACGCGTGTGTCGCGCGCTACAGGTCAGCGAACGACGACGACGTCCTGTCCGGGTGCGCTCTCGATGGAACCGACCCCATCGGCCGACCAGGCGACGATCTGGACCCGGCTGCCCTCGCCATCCTGACTGGGCGGCGTCGCCCAGGCGAGTCGACCGCTCTCGATGGAGAAGCCCGGCAGCGCGAGCACGTCCTGTGGACCCGCCGCTGGCCGCTCGACGGCGCCGCTTGTCGGGTTGACATGGAGCAGGCTCAGGCGACCGACCGACGGGTCCGAAACGTTGGCCACCCACACCGCCAGCCAGGTGCCCGTCTCATCCCAGCGGACCGTGAAGTCGCCCAGGGATCCGTCCGTGATGGTGTAGGCGGCCGGGTCAGTCTCGGTCGCACCGCCGGTCCACGCGTCAAGGACGAGTCGGCCATCGGTCAGGATGATCGTCGTGGCATCCGCGGCCTGGATCACGCTCCCGTCCCATGACACGGCGAGCGCACCGGTCGGGTCGACGGCCGACCGCCAGACGCTCCTGGCGAGGATCGTCTCGGCTCCGGTCGACGGATCGATCGCGAACAGGACCGGCACGGCGGCGCCCGCGTCCACGTGCGGTGTGCCGGGCCGGCTGCCGACGATCCGGCCGTCCGCCCATGAGCCGAACTCGCTGGAGTGGTCGGACGTGACGGCTCTCGCCCGCTCGTCACCGACCCGCCAGACATAGATGTCGGGGCCGGCCGTCCCATCGGCCGGTCGCGCCGTGAACGCGAACCACGTCCCGTCCGGCGAGAAGGCCGCGGCGTCCCCGACGACCGTCACGCCACTGATGATCGCGAGGGTGGCCGCCGTCGGGGAGGGGGTCATCGTCGGTTCGGCGGACGGCGCCACTGACGGCGCCTCGCTCGGATCGGCCGACGCGGGTGGTGCGGATGGTGTCGTTGCCGGGGTATCCGACGGCGACGGCGGCGGCGTGGCGGCGGGTGTCGGGCTGGGCGAGGCGGTCGCATCGACCTGACCAGGGAGCGCCACGACGAAGACCTGGTTGCCGCCGGGGTCGTCGTTCCCGACGACGATCGCCTGACCAGTAGACGGCGACGTGATGATCGACTTGGGCGAGGTGGCGAGTGCGACCCGCTTCCCCTGCCCATCTACCAGCGCGGCGCAGCTGGCCTGATCCACCTC
>JBKJXL010000045.1:0-3589 GCA_046716225.1 Candidatus Limnocylindrales bacterium
AGCTCGGCGACGAGCGGCGCATTGAGCGCCGGCAGGGCGCCGAAGTCGAACCCCGACAGCTCGTGGAACTCCGGGAAGCGGGCCGCCGCGATCCGGGTCCGCTCGACGCTGGCGTCCCGTCCGGCGACCTCGGCCGACAGCAGCGCCGCGAGGAACTCGAGCGGTCCGTGGCCGGCGCTCGCGGCCTCCTCGGCGAAGCGGACGGCCTGGTTGGCCATGACCGGCAAGCGCAGGCGCTTGGCATGGGCGTGCACAAGGAGTTCGGGCACGATCATGTTCATGCCCGCGACCCGAGCAGGCGGCTGTACTGCCCGACATCGCCGGCTGGCACGCTGACCGAGGCCAACGCCGGCGGGAGCGGGATCCGTGCGCTGATCGTGGCCGACGTTCCCTCGAGCGCCGCCCGGACGCCGGCGGCCGTCACGTCGCCGCGGGCCAGGGCGGTGGCGCAGGCCGCCCGCCAGCGGACCGGCTCGACGTCGGCGCCCAGGGCGCAGATCGCGAGGAAGGCGCGATGGGCCGAGCGGCGGTCATCGGGGTGGGCCGCCTCGAGGGCCTCGAGGATGGCCGCTGCCTCGGCCGGGAAGGCCGCCTGGCGGACGGGGATCGCGTTGGCGAAGGCACCGGGCTTGCGGACGAGCGCCGGCAGGTAATGCCAGAAGTCGGTGGTGAGCGTCCCCTTGGCCGTCGCCCGCGGGTGACTCGCGACCTGGCCTGTCCCCGTCCACAGCTCGACCGATATGGCGTACGCGCGCAGCCACAGGGCGGCGCCGGCGTGGCGGACCGGGACCGAGTAGCGGCTGCCGTCGAAGGCGACGAGGGCCTGGGCCGATGCCCGGACCGGATGGCGGGTGCACGGCAGGAACGGGCGGACCGGGAGCGGGGCCAGCAGTGGCCGCTCGGCGGCGAAGCGCTGGCCGACCGTGTCGGTCTGGCGCGCCCGGTGCTTGCGTTCGTCGGCCGCCGTCGCGCGGGCCAAACGCACGTTGAGCTCGTCCAGCGACCCGACCTCGGGGATCGGCACGAGGTACGTCCGCCGGGCATAGCCGACGAGTCCTTCGACGAGGCCCTTCTCGTGGCCTTCGCCCGGCGTGCAGTGGTGGGCCCGGAAGCGGTACGCGCTCTGCAGGGCGAGGAACTCAGGCGCCGGGTGGAACGCGCCCCGCCGGAACGAGCCGAGCCCCGATGGGTTGTCGTACCAGATCTCGGCCGGCGCCCCGGCCCATGTCTCGAACGCTCGGACGTGGCCGTCGAACCAGGCTGCCCGGTTCTCGGCCGGGTACGCCACCACGACGTCACGGGTCGAGTGGGCCAGCCGGGCACAGAACAGGGCGACCACGGTCTCGACACCGCGGATCCGGACGCGTGCCTCGCCGAAGTCGACCTGGGCCTCGGCGCCAGGATCATGGGCGAGCGGGATCGTGACCCCGCGCAGGCTGGCCCGGCGGTGCTCTCGCACCCACGCCCGGACGGTCGGCTCGCCACCGGCGAAGCCGTGTTCGGCGACCAGACGCTGCCAGATCCGCCGGGCGGTATGGCGCTGCTTGTGGTGGACCGCCTCGTCGGCCGCCAGCCAGGCCTCGATGATCGGGGCGACCGCGTCCATGACCGGGGCCGGCCGGCGGCGGGTCCGCCGGTACGTCCAGGGGCCGCTGTCCTCGAGTGCCCGGCGGATCGTCGTCCGGCTGTGGTGGAAGGCGCGGGCGAGCTCTCGAATGCTCGACCCTTCCCGGAAGTGGGCGTACCGGATACGCTCGATATCGACCATCTTGATCAACCTTTCCTCCAGGGCGGCTGCGGCGTTGAACACCGGCACCGTACTGGTTGACTGGGGGGTCAAGGTGGTCCTGCTTTAGGCGATCATTCCGCCCCTGGGTGGGTCCGTTTCACGCTATCACTCGCACGCCTGGCTGATCGCGAGCTGGTCACCCATGGCTACGTCGTCGCCGAGACCCTCGCGGTGGCCAGACGGCGGTTCGGCGTGGACGGTGTGATCACCGTGCTCGACGATCTGCTCCCGATCATCGATGTGTTGCCCGTCGAAGCTGCGGTGCATTCCTCCGCGCAGCATCGCTATCGGGCCTCGTTACCCTCCGGGACGTCATTCGTCGACCAGGTGACCTTCGGCGTCATGGCGCAGACATCCATCGAGACCGCCTTCGCGCTCGATGCGATGGCGTCCGACGGACGTGCCGCTTGACGGGGTAGGGCCAGACGCGGGGGCGGGCAGAGCCCCAAGCCGCCGAGAAGGACGAGCAAGAGAGCCGAACCCAGCATGACCATCGGTAGTCCGACCGCCTCGGTCAGAAGTGTCGGCACCAGGGATCCAAGGATCACCCATACAGCCGCCGACGAATTGATGAGGCCGAGGCCCCGCCCCAGGATGCGCTCGTCCAGCGTGCGCTGGACCTGCGTGATGTTGAGGGTGTCGAGCGCAACGACCGCGGCCGCCGACAACACGATGCCGATCGTCATGGCGGCCGGCGATGCGCCCAAGACAAGGACGACCAACCCGACGATCGACACCGCGAGCGCGGCCGCGATCCCACGTCCATGTCTCGTATTGACGAACGATGCGGCCGCGGCCGCGCCGATCACGCCGCCGATCCCCGCGGCGAGTGACAGAACGCCGGCGAATGTATCGCCTCCACCGACGCTGGCGATGGCCAGCACGGGGAGGACCATCAACAGACCCGCCGCGAAGCTCACTGCAGCGTCGATGGCCAACGGCCGCAGGACGGCTCGGACGAGCGTCGACCAGCCAGGCGCCAACTCCATGCTCTGATCCATTACGTCCTTGTGGTCCGTCGAGGAGCGGTGGCTCGGGACCTTGAGGCGGCAGAGGATCAAGACGACCCCGAGGAATGACAGCCCATTCAGGACGAACGCGAGCTCCAGGCCGCCCGATGCGATCAGGAGCGCGGCGACTCCGGGGCCGATCACGCAGGCAAGACTGTCCAGGCCGCTCCCGACGACATTCGCCCGACCGAGCTGCTCGGCGTCGTCCGCGACCGCCGGGACGAGTCGGCCGAAGGCGGGCATGCCGAATGTGCCGGCTCCCGCGGCCACGACCGCTGCGACCAGGATCGTCTCGAGCGGAGCATCGGTCACGACCAAGATCCCCATGAGCAGCATCAGCGCTGCACGGATCGATTCGGTGACCAGCAGGACGTCGCGGGACCGGGACCGATCGACCACCACCCCAGCTGGGATCGACAGGATCAGCCACGGGAGCAGTCGACCCGCTGCCACCAGACCGACCACCGCGACATCGCCCGTCACCTGATAGACGAGGATCGGTAACGTGGCGAGATAGAGCCAATCGCCCACGCTGGAGACGCCACGCACGACGACGAGCGCCAAGAGCGACGGGGCCTCGGCCAGACGCTGCAGGGCCACGATCGACTGGCGCATCTGGCTCTCCTTGTCGGGCTTGTGGGATGTCGGTCGTCAGCGCCCGTCGATGGCGACGGGCGCTGATCTGAGCCTCAGTGAAGGGCGGGCCGTGAAACGCTCGGCAGGGTCTCCCGCCACGGGAGCCGCCAGCCCTGGTCGGCGAACGGGATGCGCCCGCCGAACTCCTGCGGCG
>JBKJXL010000046.1:0-4634 GCA_046716225.1 Candidatus Limnocylindrales bacterium
GATGTGGACGAGCAGTCGTGGCATCGACAGGACCTCCATCGGGCGAGCCGGCCTCCTCGCGACCGTTCACCGGCTACGATACCGCCACCATGACCGACCGCCAGCCCAGTCTTGCCACGCCCTACCGGACCCACACCTGCGGGGAGCTGCGCGCCACGGATGCCGGCGCCGAGATCTCACTGGCCGGCTGGGTGCACCGACGACGCGACCACGGGCAGCTCATCTTCCTGGATCTGCGTGACCGGCACGGGCTGACCCAGGTCGTCATCGACAAGGCCGATGCGCCTGAGGCTCAGGAAGAGGCGAGCCGCGTCCGATCCGAGTTCGTCGTGGCCGTCCGCGGGACCGTCGCGCTGCGGCTACCCGGCACGGAGAACACGAAGCTGCCGACGGGCGCCATCGAGGTCCAGGCCACCCAGGTCGAGATCCTGTCCGAGGCGAAGACGCCGCCGTTCTACATCAACGACCCGGACGCCCCGATCGACGAAAGCATCCGGCTCAAGCACCGCTACCTCGACATCCGTCGCGAGCCCATGCAGCAGCGCCTGTTGCTGCGCAGCCGGATGGTCCAGGCGATCCGCGAGATCCATCACCGTCATGGGTTCATGGAGGTCGAGACGCCGACGCTCATCAAGAGCACACCCGAGGGCGCCCGCGACTTCATCGTGCCGAGCCGGCTCCAGCCGGGCAGCGTCTACGCGCTGCCGCAGAGTCCGCAGCAGCTCAAGCAACTGCTGATGGTGGCCGGCATCGATCGCTACTTCCAGATCGCCCGCTGCTATCGCGACGAGGACCTGCGCGGCGACCGCCAGCCCGAGTTCACCCAGCTGGACCTCGAGATGAGCTTCGTCGACGAGGCGACCGTGATGGCCTTCGTCGAAGCCATGGCGATCGAGGTGTCCGCCGCGACGACCCCCGAACGACCGATCCTCAACGCGCCGTTCCCGGTCTTGACGTTCGAGGAGGCGATCGAGCGCTACGGCTCCGACAAGCCCGACATCCGCTTCGGCATGGAACTGGTGGACCTGGCGCCGGCGCTCGGCGGCCCGGACGGGCAGGGCGCCTCCGGGTTCGTCGTCTTCGACTCGGCGCTCGCCACAGGCGGGCAGGTCAAGGCGATCGTCGCGCCGGGCATGGCGGCCATCACCCGTCGCGAGATCGACGATCTCACCGAACGAGCGAAGCGGTTCGGGGCGAAGGGCCTGGCTCATCTCGCGCTCGAGGCGGACGGCGCCATCAAGGGTCCGATCGCCAAGTTCCTCTCGGACGAGACGCAGCGCGCGATCGTGGAGCGGACCGGGGCCGATGCCGGCGACCTCATCCTGATCGTCGCCGACACGCCCGACGTTACAGCGGATGTCCTGGGCCGCCTCCGCGTTGAGCTCGGAGCCCGCCTCGGCCTGGCCGATCCGGCGGTCCTCGCCTACGTCTGGGTCCACCGCTTCCCGATGTACCACTGGGACGAGGAGGGTGGCCGCTGGGACGCGACCCACAATCCGTTCAGTGGCGTCGTCCCCGAGGACGAGGCGTTGCTCACCACGACCTCCGGCGATCCAGCGACACCAGCACCGGACGATCCGGCCGGCCGCGCGCGGGCGCTCCAGTACGACCTCGCACTCAACGGCTGGGAGCTTGGCGGCGGGTCCATCCGGATCCATCGGCGCGAGCTCCTCGAGACCTCGTTCCGCCTCCAGGGCCAGACCATCGAAGGGATGCAGGAGAAGTTCGGCGCCGTGCTCGACGCGTTCGAATACGGCGCGCCGCCGCATGGCGGCATCGCGCTGGGCATCGATCGCTGGGCGATGATCTTCGCCGGTCAGACGAACATCCGTGAGGTCATGGCGTTCCCCAAGACCCAGTCCGGCACGGACCCCATGCTCGACGCGCCGTCCGTCCCGGAGCCCGGCCAGTACGAGGAGCTGGGCCTGCGGTTCGTCGGGCTGCCCGAACGCACCGTCTGACGCCCGCCGCGTGACCGAACCCACCACCACAGCAGAGCCTGGCCTCGGCCTGGGCCTGGGACCTCTCGACTGGTTCGCCGCGCGACCTCGTCTGGCAGCCCTGCTTGGGGCGATCTGTATCTCGTTCTCGGGGATCTTCTACCTCAACGCCGCCGTGTCGCCCTCGACCGGGACGGTCTACCGCGCCCTGTTCGGTCTGCCGCTGCTGGTGCTCGTGGCCCTGGCGGAGCGTCGGCGATCCGGCCCGCTGCCCTCTCGGACCGTGCGGCTCTCGGCCGTGGCCGGCATCTTCTTCATCGGGGACCTGATGACCTGGCACCTGGCGATCGCCGCGGTCGGGGCGGGGCTGGCGACGGTCCTTGGCAACCTGCAGGTCATCATCGTCGGATTCATCGCCTGGTTCGCCCTCGGCGAGCGGCCGTCGCGCGCGACGCTGATCGCGCTTCCCATCGTGCTCGTCGGGGTGGTCTTCATCTCCGGGGTCATCGGAGCTGGCGCGTACGGCGCGAACCCGGCACTCGGTGTGGTCCTGGGGATCGGCACGGCGTTCTGTTACGCCGGCTACCTGCTCACGATCCGGCTGGGCGGTCGGGATCAGAGCCGGCCGGCCGGGCCTGTAGCGACAGCGACGTTCGTGACATTCCTTGGCGCGCTGCTCCTCGGCGTGGGCATCGGGGACTTCGACCCCACACCGAGCGCATCCAGCCTGTTCTGGCTGCTGCTCTACGGGGTGACGAGCCAGTCGCTGGGATACCTGTTGATCTCGATCTCGTTGCCGCGCCTCCCCGCGGTCATCACCAGCGTCATCCTGCTGGCCCAGCCGGTGATCACAGTCGGACTGGCGCGCGTGCTGCTCGGCGAGACGCCGTCGGCCGCTCAGACGCTCGGGGTCGCCCTGGTCATCGGCGGCATCGCCATCGCCACGGTGCCGGTCGGGCGGATCTTGGGCGGACTGCGACGCGATCCGGCCGGCGACCTGGGCTGAGGACTACTGGACGGGGTCGCCGACCTCGTCAAGCAGCGCTCGCGTCGCGTCCACCACCTGCGCCTGCTGGTCGACGCGACTGATCGTCGCGGTTGGATCGTTAGGCTGGCCGCTGTACCAGCCCATCTGCTCGTGGTTGCCGCCACCGATGACGCTGGATGTGAGGTCCGACCCGGTATTGGCGACGGCCGCCGCGCTCGTGTACGACGCGACACCGGTGTCGAGCGAGCCGTAGATCGACGCCACGGCCAGCCCATGGGCGCTCAGGTCCGTCGCGGCGTAGGCCGCCCAGAACACAAGGCCGTCGGCCGCGCCCGGGTTCCCTGACAGGAACTGGGCGGCCATCGCGCCACCCAGCGAGTGGCCGCCGACGATCCAGTGCTCGATCTCGGGGTGGGCGCCGATGACGGGCGCGGCCGCGTCGATGTCGAACACGGCGAAGTTGAACGGCACCGACACGACGACCACCAGGTACCCGAGCTCGGCGATCGCTCGGGCCGGCGGCGCGTAGGCGGCCGAGGGGACCTTGCCACCCGGGTACAGGATCAACCCGGTAGTGGGCGTACCCGCTGTCGGCGTGAAGGTGATCAGGCCGTCGGAGCCGTCGTAGGTCGCACGCTCTGTGGAGGCCAGGGCGGCCGTCGCCTCGGGTAGCAGCGGCTGCGGCTGCGCGTACCACAGGAACCCGCCGACCCCGAGGACGACGACGACAAGCAGCCCGAGGCCGATGCCGCGCAGGACGCGGCCACGACGGCGTCGCGGCTCCGCCGCTGACCGATCCGGCGTCACGAATCGGCGAGCCCGGCCTCGGCTGCCACGTCGGCGCCCCACTCATGGGTATGGCCGCCCGGTGGATCCGGCGGGCCTTCATAGGCGGGCAGCGCGTCGCGCGGCGTATCCACGTCGTGGGTCACGCCCGGGTCACCGACCTCCATCACGCGCGACGGGATCGTGGCGACCAGGTCGGCGACGACATCCGGTGGCATCAGATCCGGGGCGACGCCGCGCAACGCGACCAGGTGCTCAGTGGGCAGCAGGACCGGCCAGCCCGGATCGCCCCGCCAGGCCGGTCGCAGCATCGTGGCGCCGTCCAGCCCGTGGGCTTCGATGAGCGTCGTGATCGTCTCCGGGCCTACCCAGGTCATGCGTGCCGGCCACAACAGCACCGCAGTCGTGTCGCGGACCTCGGACATCGCCAGCTCGGCGCCGCGCAGCATCTGGCCTGCGGGTCCCACTGCGACTGGCGCCGGGGAGCCCAGGATCGCTTCGGACCCCATGAGTGCCTTCGCGACGGCACCATCCGGGTCGGCGGCGACGACCACGACCGGCAGTGCCCCGCCGGACCAGGCCAGATCGGCAAGCCTGCGGACCCGAGGTTGACCCAGCGTGTCCACGATGGCGGCCTCGGTCGTGGCCGACAGGATGACCGCGGCGACGGTCATGGGTGGCCCAGGTCGCGGGGCGTGGCGAGGTCGCACCTGCGGCCTTCGAACTCGGTCATGCTCGCAGCATAGGCGGCGCCGTTGGCCGTGGTCCAGCATCCATGGGACAATCCCGCCCCCAACCGCTGTGGAGCCGCCCCTCCCCGTGCCCGACGCCCCGACTTCGACACCCACCGGCCTGTCGGCACGGACCGCGATCCGTGCCGACCTGCGCAACGTCGCCATCGTGGCGCACGTGGACCACGG
>JBKJXL010000047.1:0-2578 GCA_046716225.1 Candidatus Limnocylindrales bacterium
GTGTCGCGGCGTCCGACGCTGGGCCATGCGCGAAGCTGGTCGAGCGACTCGGACATGAGCGACCCGCCGCGGGGGTCGTCCGGGACGGCGCAAATGCCGTGGCGGCGGCGCTCGGCATGACGGGCGCCGAACTGCGCGCCGCGCTTCGGTCCGGCAAGGACCTCAAGGCGATCGCCGCGGAGCAGGGTGTGCCGTACTCGACCGTGACGGCCGCTGCGCTCACCCCGGTGAAGGCGCGCCTGGACGCGGCGGTGGCGGCCGGCACGCTCACGCAGGCACGGGCCGACCGGATCCTGGCGCGGCTCGAGGCCAACCTCGCCGACGGCCGACTGCGCAACGAGCGACCGGCACGGTCGGGGACGCCGGGCGGCTGAGCTGCGCGGGCTCCTCCGCTCGACGTGCCTGCCCTGACCATATCGGCGACGCAGCCGCGCGATCGCGGCTTCCGATGGCCCGGAGGTGCTCCACATGCACTGCGCGCCCACGCGGGACCCCTTGGTTGGCGTTCTGGTGCATGTCGCGACCCAGTAGGTGAGCCAGCAGGGTGTGCGTGTCGTAAGTGGTCATGTCGTGCACGCGCCGCACGCAGCACGAACAGACCGTGGCGCGATCCGGAACCACGCCATGGCTGACCGGGGTCCTTAGTCGAAGACGATGACCTGGCGCAGGCCCTCGCCGGAGCGAAGGCGGTCGAACGCGGGCTCCAGGTCGTTCAGCCGGATCCGCCGATCGATGAGGCGGTCCACCGGCAGGCGTCCATCGAGGTAGAGCTGGGCGTACCGCGCGAAGTCGACCGCGGGATCCGCGAAGCCGTAATTGGAGCCCAGGATCCGACGGCTGTCGTCCACGAACGGGAAGACCGCGAACGACGCCCGCGACTCGAACGGCGTCATCCCGACAAGCACGGTCGTGCCGCCGATGGGGAGTGCCTCGACGGCCAGCTCCACCGTCGGTACGCGGCCGATCGCCTCGAAGATGTAGTCAGGCCCGCCAGCGGTCAGATCATGCAGGGCGGCGATCGTCTCGGCCCGGTCGTCGCCGGCGAGCAGGCCGTTGGTCGCCCCGAACGCGAGCGCGACATCCAGCTTGGCCGGCACCCGGTCGATTGCGACGATCCGGCCCGCTTCGGCGAGCACGGCGCCCATGATGCACGACAGGCCGACGCCACCCAGGCCGATGACCGCCACTGAAGCGCCTGCCGGCACGGCCGCCGTCTTGAGCACGGCCCCGACGCCGGTCGTCACACAGCAGCCGATGAGTGCCGCCACGCCCGGATCGACGCCGTCCGGGAAAGGGATCGCCGCCGCCACGGGCACGACGGTGGCCTCCGCCATCGTGCCGATGCCCAGATACGACAGGACCGGTTCGCCATGAGCGTCGGCCAGGACGGTGGCGCCGTCAGGCATCCGATGGGCGAACGAAGGCGACTCGAGGCAGGCCCAGGGCGTCCCACGGAGACAACCCCAACAGGTCCCACACGACACCATCCACGAAAGGGCCACCGGCTGATCCGGCTGGAGCGTGGTCACGCCGGGACCTACGGCCTCCACGACGCCCGCGCCCTCGTGGCCCATCGCCACCGGGCCCGGCCGCGGCCAGTCGCCGTCGCGCACGTGGAGGTCCGAGTGGCAGACCCCGGACGCCGTCATCCGAACGCGGACTTCGCCTGCCCGCGGTTCGGCCAATTCCAGGGATTCGATCTCTACAGGCTGGTTTGCGTCGCGAAAGACGGCGGCTCGGATCATGGTTCGGTGCCTCGACGATGTTCGGCGGTCTGGGCCGGCCGATAGGGGACATAGGCCGGCCCCCCCATGGCGCCATCGACGATCGCCTCGAGATCCTCGTCGGTGGCGGGAGCGATGCCCGCCACGCCCGCCTCGATCGCCTCACGCGCCACGGCGATCGCGATGGACCGCGACACGGAGCGTAGCAGTGACACCGGCGGGTAGAGCGCACCGGTCTCGCGTCGCTCCGGCGTCACGGCGTCCGCAAGGGTCCGGGCCGCCAGCAGGAACATCCGGTCGGTGATCGCCCGCGACTCGGCCACGATCGCGCCGAGCCCCAGGCCCGGGAAGATGAACACGTTGTTGGCCTGGCCGATGTCGTGGCGCAGCCCGTGTCGCTCGACCGGCTCGAACGGCGATCCCGTTGCCACGAATGCCTTGCCGTCGGTCCAGGCCAGGATGTCGGCCGGCGTCGCCTCGGCGACCGAGGTCGGATTCGAGAGCGGCATGACGACCGGCCGGGGTGAGGCCTCGGCCATGGCGCGGACGACGACCTCAGGAAACGTGCCGGCCACCCCCGTCGTCCCGATCAGGAAGTGGGGCCGGACCCGGCGCACGGTCTCCAGCAGACCCGGCGTGGGGCCGTCCACTGCCGGCACCGCGAGGTCCCGCTTCCCGTCGTCCAGGTCGTCGCGACCGGCATGGACCAGCCCGCGCGAGTCGACGGCAACGATCGCGTCGCGGATCGAGTCGGCCGGCACGCCCTCCTCGGCGAGCAGCATCCGCAGCAGCCGGGTGCTCCCCGTACCGGCGGCGCCCGCCCCGCCGCGCACGATCCGCGCATCGCCCGCCGG
>JBKJXL010000048.1:0-5778 GCA_046716225.1 Candidatus Limnocylindrales bacterium
CGACCGACGCGCTTCGTCGACGAGCAGGTCGCAGGTCCATTCCGTTCGTTCCGCCACGAGCACCGATTCGAGTCGATCCAGGGTGGGACGCGCCTCATCGACGATTGGCACCACATCGCACCACTCGGAGCCATCGGCCGGCTGGTGGACCGCCTGGTGCTGGCCGGCTACATGCAGGCGCTCCTCGAGACGCGCAACCGCACGCTCAAGGCCGAAGCCGAGTCCGGGAATCACAGCTAGCCCTCGCGGTCGATCTCCTCGCGCAGGGCTGCCAGGTGCTCGATCGCCAGGAGGTCCTTCGGTCGTCCGGCAGCGCGTCTCATCGCGATGACGTCGTCAAGGTCTGCGATCCAGACGGGCATACCCTCGAACGCAAACTCGATCGCGCGAGATCGGAGGCGCCCATAGTCCAGGCCAGGGTCCGGCCGCGCGAGGAGATCGAGATCGCCGAACCGAGTTCGAAGGGTGAAGGGATCCCCGGCTCGAAGCGCACGGCGACCCAACGGCGCGCGGAGGGCGTCCGGCATCCCGCGACGGATCGCCGCCAGGTCTTGAAGCACGGCTGACAGTCGAACGAGATTGTCTCGATCGAGGTCGAAGCAAGATGTCGAGATCCTCGGTGATCAACGGCGATCCATGGGCTTGGGCAGCAAGGCCACCGATCACCACGAAGTCGACGCCCCCATCGACGAGCGCGCGGATGAGCGCCCCGGCTGAGAACGCGGCGGGCTCGGTCACTCCGCGACTGGCTTCAACTGACGCCGAAACTCGACGTGCTCGCGATCGACCTGGATCGCCCGAGCCAGCCGCTCCGATGGCGTCAGCTTCAGGAGCTCCCGGATCTGGGTCCTGTCAACGCCGACGCCGAGGCGAGGCAGCGACTCGAGGCCGTATCCGCAGCCCTCGAGCAGGCGGTCCAGGGTGCCGACACGCGGATCGACACGACCGCGTTCGATGCGAGCGATCGTCTCCTGCGGGATGCCCACCTTCGCCGAAAGCTCGCGCTGCGTCAGGCTCGCGCGGCGACGCGCATCTCGCACCATCCGGCCTGCCATGGACATCGTCGTGTTCCTCACTTGATGACGTAAACATCATCGCACGGCTCCGGCTGACGTCAAGGGCGACAGGTCGCAGGTGCCCTGGTATCAGGTGGTCGGTAGCGAGATGAACGGGCCGAGCGCCGTGGAAACAGCCACGAACAACGGCAGCGCGTAGTCGACGTCGACTTCGCACGTCGCGATCCGCTCCGTGCCGCCCGGTGCCGCGAACTCGAAGATGAACTCCTGGCCGTCGAAGTTGGTCGGACACTCGCCGGTGAACGGGCGATTCTTCAGGAGCGTGAAGTCGGTCAGCTTGATCGCGGCGTCGAGGGCGGCCATCTGGTCGGCCGGGATCGTTCCGAGAGTGTTCGATGGATCCTCGGCGGAGTGGACGGTCCCGTCCCGGTCGACAATGACGACCGACCCGCACGGACCGTCGAGGCACTCCCCGCCGCGTGACTCGACGGTGAGCAGCGGGGTCGTCGGGACAGCCTCGACGGGCGTGCCGCTGACCGCGGGACTCGGCGCTGGGCCAGATGCCGTCGGCGACCCACCACAGGCCGCAGTCACCACCGCGAGCAGCACCAGGAGGGAGGCGGCGAGGCCGCGGGAGCGTCGGGCAGGCTGCATGCGCGCAGGACGATACTCGAACGCGCGAGGTTCCCCGCTCGCGCCGAGGACCCGACGGGCTATCCTCGCCGCCATGGCCGTGCTACGCAGCCGACTCGACCCCGCCTCAGCGGAGAGCCGCGCGAACCACGACGCGATGGCGGCCCTGGTCGTCGACCTTCGAGCCCGCCAGGCCGAGATCGCCGGGCGCGGTGCGGGCGGCGACGACCGGTCCATCGAGCGCCACCGGGAGCGCGGCAAGCTGCCGGTCCGCGAGCGCATCGATCGCCTGACGGATCCTGGCTCCGCCTTCCTGGAGCTCAGCCCGCTGGCCGCGACCGGCCTGTACGACGATGATGCCCCGGGCGCCGGCATCGTCACGGGCATCGGTCGCGTGGAGGGCACGACCTGCGTGATCGTGGCCAACGACGCGACCGTCAAGGGCGGCACGTACTACCCGATGACCGTGAAGAAGCACCTGCGAGCCCAGGAGATCGCGCTCGAGAACCACCTGCCGTGCGTCTACCTCGTCGACAGCGGGGGCGCGTTCCTCCCGCTCCAGGCGGACGTCTTCCCCGACCGCGATCATTTCGGCCGCATCTTCTACAACCAGGCCCGGATGTCGGCCGCGGGGATCCCGCAGGTCGCGCTGGTCATGGGCTCGTGCACGGCGGGCGGCGCGTACGTCCCCGCGATGAGCGACGAGACGGTGATCGTCCGCGGCACCGGGACGATCTTCCTGGGCGGTCCGCCGCTGGTGAAGGCCGCGACCGGCGAGGACGTGACGGCGGAGGAGCTCGGCGGCTCCGAGGTCCATACCCGCCGATCGGGTGTGGCCGACCACGAGGCGCTCGATGACGAACACGCGTTGGCGCTGGGCCGGTCGATCGTTTCGAACCTGAACCGCCCGACGCCCGTGCTGCCATGGGACCGGCGCGAACCCGCGGATCCCGCCATCGCGGCGGCCGGAGACGACCGCGCGGCCTCGCTGTACGCCTCGGTCTCGGCGGACGCCCGCCGTCCCGTGCCGGTCCGCGAGATCATCGCCCGACTCGTCGACGGCTCGCGCTTCCACGAGTTCAAGCCGCTCTACGGGGAGACGCTCATCACCGGGTTCGCCCACATCGATGGCTACCCGGTCGCGATCCTGGCCAACGACGGCATCTTGTTCAGCCAGTCGGCCCTCAAGGGCGCCCACTTCATCGAACTCGCCTGCCAGCGCAGGATCCCGCTCGTCTTCCTCCAGAACATCACGGGGTTCATGGTCGGGCGGGAGTACGAGGAAGCCGGGATCGCCAAGGACGGCGCGAAGCTGGTGATGGCCGTCGCCTCCGCCGAGGTGCCGAAGTTCACGATCCTCATCGGCGGCAGTTTTGGGGCCGGCAACTACGCGATGGCCGGCAGGGCCTATCAGCCCCGGTTCCTGTGGTCGTGGCCGAACGCGCGGATCTCCGTCATGGGCGGCGCCCAGGCCGCCCGCGTCCTCTCGACGGTTCGGGGCGGATTCGCCGACGACGCCGAGCGCGACGCCTTCGAGGCCCCGATCCTCGAGACCTACGAGCGCGAGGGCTCCCCGTACTTCGCGACGGCCCGCCTCTGGGACGACGGGGTCGTCGACCCGCTCGATACCCGCCGCATCCTGGCGCTGGGGATCGAAGCCGCGCTCAACGCTCCGATCCCCGACACCCGCTTCGGCGTCTTCAGGATGTAGGTCTAAGGGCCGTCGCGTCGGCGGCGGCCTGCACCATCGTCAATCGACCTTCGTCCTCGTTGCGGCGGCTGGTGGACATGATCGTCGCGAGTAGATCGTCGCCCATGACGATCGACTGGACCGTGTGGGGCGGGCGCGGCGCATCTTGCGGCGGCGGGCCGATCCGCAGCTCCAACCACTCCCGGATCGTGAAGCCGGCCGCGTCGATGACAGTGCGCATCGCCTCGGGCGTTCGGATGTGGTCGTTCGACGGATCGTCGGCCCACATCAGCGGGTAGATCCGCGGGCCGACCGGGCCGGCCATCGGCTCCTGGGTCACGAGCCGCCCGTCCGGGCGGACCACGCGCCGGAAGCCGGCGTACATGCGCGACTTGTCGACGATGTTCATGCCGCTGTTCTGGGTCCAGACGGCATCGAATGAGCCGTCGGCGAACGGCAGCTCCAAGGCATCGCCGACGACGAAGTCGACCCGATCCTCGAGACCGATGAGGGCGGTGAGCATCCGGCCCGCTTCGATGTACGAATCGGCCAGATCGATGACCGTGACTCGACACCCGAACTCGAGGGCGAGAGTCCGGGCCGGGCCGCCCAGGCCACCGCCGACGTCGAGCACCGTCATACCCGGCTCGAGGCCGCCGAGGGTCGCCAGTCGCCGGGTGAAGGGGAGTCCGCCGCCATGGAACTGGTCGAACGGCGCGAGATCCTCCACGGTGAGCGCCCCGAGATCGATGCCCGACCCCACCAGCGCCTCGCGGATCGCCGCGCTCAGCCCTGAGCGCTCCCAGTGGTCCCGGACGGCCGCGTCCGTCATACGGCCGGTCGCACGTTGTACCGGCAACCACCGATGTCGACGGTCCGCGGTTCGATCGCGCCGTCCACGACGAGGTGGATCACCGCGATGGGCCAGCCTTGCGATGCCGTCACCGGTCGGGGCTGGAGCCGGAGCGTCTGGCCGCCGACCGCCGCATCGCGGGCGCCACGCCCCGCGAGGGATGGGCGGAACGGGCCGATCCGCACCGTACGCATGAGGCCCGCGATCGTGCCGGGCATGTCGGTCGTCGGGAGTTCGAGGGGCGCGAGCCGGACGGGCCCGCCGATCGGATGGGCCTCCTCGGCTCGCGCGGCTCGATCGGCCGGCGACCACTCGGCGGAGTGTGGGTCGTGCTCGATGAGGAACGGCGGCCGTTCCGGGCCGAGGTCGCGCGGCTCCGCCAGTCGCCAGCGCACGACCGACCCGTCCGGGCGCCGACGCGCGCCCGGGATGACCTCGGACAGCCCCGCGCCACCCGCGTTCAGCCGCTCGACCTCACCGTCGAGATCGTCTGTCGCGACGGCCCACGTCGCCAGCCCGCCGCCTGCATCCAGCGCTCGCACCGCCGGCCCACCGACCCACGCGAGCTCCGCCAATGCCCGGTCGAGCACACCGAGCAGTTCCAGGTAGGTGTCGCCGAGCCACACGAGGCGGTTGAACGTGCCGAGGGCCTCGTGTCGGCCGCCGCCTCCCGCCCGAAGGCCGACCGCGCGCTCCAGGTCCGCAGCGGCCGCATCCGGGTCCGCGCAGGCGATGACGAGATGATCGATGCCCAGCAGCATCGACCAAGGATGCACCGGGCGAGGTCTGTCCGGTAGCATCGCGCCATGCCGACCGTCACGCACCTGGATGTCGCTCCGGTCATGAGCCTGGGGCTCGAACGACGGGACGAGATCGCCGTCACCGAACTCGGCGTGGCCGAGGACCGGCGGTTCTTCATCGTCGACGACGCGGATCGCCTCATCGACCAGTTGCTCGTCGCCAACATGGTCCAGGTGCGGGCCTGGACGGACCCGGACGCCACGGTCCTGCGGCTGACCTTCCCCGACGGGCGGGTCGTCGAGGATGACGTGCGGCCCGGCCCGGCGTTCGAGGCGGTCATCCGCCGACTCCCGACGCAGGGCCACGAGCTCGATGGTCCGTTCGCCGAGGCGCTCACGGCATTCATGGGCCGCTCAATCCGGGTGATCCGCTGCAACGAGCCGGGCATGCTGCAGAAGGACGGTCGGTTGTCGATGGTCACGGATGCCTCGCTCGATCGGCTCGGCCATCACCTCGGGGCCGGCGGCATCGACGGCCGGCGGTTCCGGATGCTCATCAACCTCGCCGGCGACGTCGAGCACGAAGAGGACACGTGGATCGGTCGTCGCGTGGGCCTCGGCGACACCACCCTGCGCGTGACCGGGGCGATCCCGCGCTGCGCGATCACGACCCATGACCCGGATACGGGCGACCGCGACTACGACACGCTCCGAGCGATCAAGGAGTACCGCGGGCTCGCCGGTCCTGACGGGAAGGACCTGAAGTTCGGCGTCTACGGCGACGTCGAGCAGCCAGGCACGATCCGCGTCGGCGACGAGGTCCGCGTCCTCGACTGAGTCCCGGCT
>JBKJXL010000049.1:0-4315 GCA_046716225.1 Candidatus Limnocylindrales bacterium
GGACGGCGTCGGCTAGCGGGGTCGCCGACATGGCGTCCGCGATCGCCGACGGCAGGCCGCATCGAGCCAGCGCGGAGCAGGCCGCCAATCAGGTGGACATCCAGGCCGCCTGTGCCGCCTCGATGGATGACGAGGGCCGGCCGGTCGCCGTCACCTCCGTGTTCACACGACCGGCGCTGCTGCCGTGGGCGACCTCAGCCTGACGCCGGGCGTTCCTGCAGGACCCAGCCGTTGCCATCGGGGTCGCTGAACCGCACGAACGAATTCCACGGCCCGCCCTTGCCGTCCAGCCACACACCGTCCGCGAAGTGCTGGACCACGCCAGCATCGACGCCATGGTCGATCAATCTGGCGCGAGCCACATCGATATCGTCCACGACGATCTGGATGCCGCGGACTGAGCCGGGCTCGGCGTCCGTGATACCCGTCCCGATCGAGATCGAGCAGGCCGAGCCTGGCGGGGTCAGCTGGACGAGCCGCATGGACTCGGTCGCCTGGTGGTCCAGGTCCACCACGAACCCGCACTGCTCCGCGTAGAACTGCTTCGCGCGCTCCACGTCCGAGACCGGGATGACGATGACCTCGATCATCCAGTCCATGGCACTAGCGCTTCGCTGCGGCCGAGTCGGTGTCGGCCATGCGAGCCCGGACGATGCCTTCCCCGGCGAACAGCCACCAGAAGGCCCGAATGAGGAGCCCGGACCCGCCCCTGTGCTCCGCGACCGTGTCCATATGGTCGAGTGTACGGGCACGGCCGCACTCGGTGTTCAGGAGCTCTCGGTGTTCAGGCGCGTCCTAGAGCGTCGAGCACGTTGGCGAGTTCACGCGCTCGTGTGACGAACGGCGAGTGGCCGCCCGGCAGCTCGATGGCGGTGACGCCGAGCCGATCCCTCGCGGCGGCTCGGACCCAGTCCGGGTTGATCGCCCGGTCGTCACGGCACACGATCGAGGTGTACGGCACCTCCGGCCACGCCACGAGGGGCGTGACTTCGTTCAGGACGCGATAGGCCTGCGGGCGGAGCCGCTGCGTCGCCCAACGTGCGGCTGACGCCGTCGCGTCGTGGTAGAAGAGTTCCGTGGCCGTCGTCGGGCCGATCATCCACACGTCGTCGCCCAGATCGGTCCACTGGGCGCTCCGTGGCGGTACCCGACCGTCGATGGGCTCGATCGCGCGCTGGTCGTTCGCACTGCCCCCCGGCCGCGGCAGGAAGGCGGCAAGGAACACAAGGCGGCTGACAGCTCGAAGAGCCGGGACAAGCGGGATCACGAGTCCACCCATCGAGTGGCCGACGACCAGCGGCCGGCTCGCGGGATCGATCGCATCGGCGACGATCCGCGCGTACTCCGCCGCTCCGAGGCTCGGGTCGGATACCGGCAAGTCCACCGTGACGACACGGTGGCCGAGGCGCGTCAGCTCCGGCGTCAGGAAGTCCCAGCACCACGCCCCGTGGTAGGCGCCATGGACCAGCATGATGTCCAAGCGCACAGGATAGGCCGCTGGCGGGGCGGGAACCGCTCTCGCATGACATCGAGCCAGCGAGTACGGTTGACACATGATGTCTCGGCGCTTCCCGATCCGCCTCGGTCGCCGGTCCGGTCCCCTTCTCCGGCTGTTCGGCGTCCGCGGCGTGGAGAACGCCTTCGTCGACGTGGATGGCGAATCGCTGACGGCGCGATTCGGGCGGGCCAAGATCCAGGTCCCGCTGTCGAACATCGCCGGCTGGCGGATCGAAGGTCCGTGGGCGTGGATCACGGCCATCGGGATCCGGATGAGCGTCCGACACGCCGACCTGAGCTTCGCCGGTTCGCCTCGTGGCGGGGTTCGGCTGGACTTCAGGGAGGCGGTGCCATACGGCCCGCTTCGTCCCTTGCCCGCGCTGTATGTCGGCGTCGAGGACCTCGAGGGCCTGGCCGCCACCCTGAGCGAGCATGGGATCCCGGGCACCGATGCCCGTACCGACAGGTCGCCCCACTCGTCGGTGTAGGCTGCACCCGACATGATCGCGCCGATCGGCCGACGTCCCGAGGACGCCTGGCTCACCCTGATCTCGAACAAGAACGGCTGATCCGCCCCTTCCACAACAAGCGTCGGAGGAAGGGGCGGGACGGACGCGCGCCGCTGCTGCAGTCGGGAACGACTGTGCGCCACGCGTCGCCTAGCCCGGTGAGGTGAAGGAGTCAGGTCATGCCGATGCCGCATCGGACGTTCGCCCAGGTGGCGAAGCGACGGCTCGTTGGAACGGAGGGCCGGGAGCGCATCCGCGAGGTGAACGCCCTGCTCGCGGAGCTCCCGGACTATCGGAACGGTCCCTACGCGGACCTTCGCAAGTGGCTGCTGTCGGAGATCGACGACACGCGTGTCCGCTCGAATGCGGTGCACCGAGATTCGATCGCCGTCCGCCGCGAGGGTGCCGCCCAGATCGCCCTCGTCGGACCACCGAACGTGGGCAAGTCGTCCCTGCTGCAGGCGTTGTCCGAGATCCAGATCAAGACGGGCGACTATCCGTTCACCACGCTGCGGCCCGTGCCCGCGCTGACGCGGATCGGGGGCGTTCTCGTGCAACTGGTGGAGATCCCGGGTCTCATCGGCGGCGCGACCGATGACCGGGGTGGCGGGCGCGCCCTGCTCGGCGTCCTTCGAACCGTGGACGCGATCGTCTACTGCGCTCGGGCGGGCTCCGATCCGGCCGAGCTCCAGGTGGTTTGCGCCGAGGTGAGCGCGGCCGGGATCGAGAAGCCGTCGGTCCTGGCCGTGACCCGCGCCGACGAGGCGGATCCCGGGGCGGTGGCCGAACTCGCGGCCGCCTATCCGGACCTCCGCGTCGTGGCGGTCTCGATCCTCGATGAGGCGTCCCTCGACGCCTTCCGCGACGCGGTCTGGGACCTGACCAACCTCATCCGAATCCGGCTACACAACGGCGGCTCCGTGGATCCCGAACCGGTCGCGATGGCGCCCGGTTCGACGGTCACCGATGTGGCCGACTGGGTCCACCACGACCTGGCGACCGCGTTCAGTGCGGCTCGCGTGTGGGGCCCATCCGCCCGCTTCGATGGACAGCGCGTCGGCCGCGACCACGAGGTGCAGGACGGCGACGTCGTGGAGATCCTGCGCTAACCAGGTGGGATGTTGTGGTTGAGCCGGAAGATGTTGTCCGGGTCGTAGCGCCGCTTCAGCTCCACGAGACGAGCCAGCTTGTCGGGACCGTAGACGGCTGCGGCCGCCGCCAACGGATCGCCGTGGCCCTCGTGTCCCAGGAAGTTCACGTACTGCGCGCCTGAGGCGTGCGAGTCCATCTCGGCGGCGAAGCCGCGGACGAATGCGATCCGTTCTGCGTCCTGGGCGGCATCCGGCCAGAACCCGTAGATGTTCAGCCAGTAGCGCGCCGACCGATCCGGGAACGACGTGGCGTCCTCGGGCACGCGGCCGAACGCCCCTTCCATATGATGGAGGTCGAACGCCGTGCCGCGCCAGGTCTGTTCCTTCCCCCGCTGGACGATGACGTCGATGGTCGCGCCGTCAAGGCGATCGAGCGATGTGTTCTTCCAGTACGCTCGCACGCCTTTCGGAAAGAGCGAATCAGCGGCGGACTGCCACGCGGTCCAGGTCGTCGGCTGGACGACCTCAGCGTCGGATGGGGCCGCCTGCCGGAGCGTCTCCACGACGCGCTCGCCTTCGGTGCGATCCGGTGACGCCCAGATCCAGCCCAGTAGCATGACCGGGTCGTCACCGAGCTCGAATTCGGCCGGGGGCGTCAAGAACGTGGCGATGGAGGTCAACGCGTCCGGGACTCCGGCGCGCGTCCACGACTCCCAGCCGCGCAGCGCATCGGCCCAGCGGTCCGGGCCGTAGACGAAGGTCCCCGCGAAGACGTCAGGTCCCAGCGGGTACGCTCGGAACGTGAACGAGGTCGCCACACCGAAGTTCCCGCCGCCGCCACGCAGACCCCAGAACAGGTCCGGGTGTTCGGTCGCGCTCGCCCGGACGGACGCTCCGTCCGCCGTCACGAGGTCGACAGCAAGCAGATTGTCCACCGACAGACCGTATGGGCGCGTCAGCCACCCGACACCGCCGCCCAGCGTCAGGCCGGCCACACCGGTCCCGGACACGACGCCGATCGGCACGACCAACGCATGAGGCTCCGTCGCGCGGTCCACGTCGGCAAGCGTCGCACCTGCATCGATCCGGACCTCACGGGCCGCCGGGTCGACCTGGACCTCCGTCAGGGCGCCGAGGTCGAGCACGATCCCGCCGTCGACCGTCCCGTTGCCGGCTACGTTGTGGCCGCCGCCGCGAACCGCGAGCGGCACGCCAAGG
>JBKJXL010000050.1:0-2771 GCA_046716225.1 Candidatus Limnocylindrales bacterium
ACCGAGGAGGTGCCCGCGGCGGCCGCCACGGCACCGGAACCCCTCGAGCACGCCATCACGCCGCTCATCTGGGCCACGGCTTTGAGCGGGCGGATCTTCGCTCGCGGGATGACGCGCGTCTCGATCACTGGCGCCATCGATCGCATCCCGGCCGAGGGGCCGCTCATCCTTGCGAGCAACCACGCCTCGAATCTGGACGTGCCGATCGTCGGGTCGTGGCTCATCCCCGCCATGGGCCGCCGGATCCACTGGATGGGCAAGAAGGAACTGTTCGACTGGCCGGTGATCGGCTGGCTGGCGACCAACGGCGGCGTGCACCCGGTGGACCGTTCGAAGGCGGACGTCGAGGCCTACCGGCTCGCGAGCCGGATCCTCGCCGACGGTGGTGCGCTGTTCGTATTCCCGGAAGGGACGCGGAGCCCTACCGGCGCGCTCGAGGAGGCACGCGATGGGGTAGCCTTGCTCGCGCTGCGCAGCGGTGCGCCCATCGTGCCGATCGGGATCGCCGGTTCGCACGGCGTGTGGCCGAAGGGCCAGCGGTTCCCCCATCCCGGTGGTCGGGTGACGGCACGGATCGGTGAGGCGTTCACGCTCGGCGACCTGGTCCCACCGGACACCGACAGACGCGCCGTGAAGACCGTCGCCAGCACGATCCTCATGCATCGGATCGCCGATCTGCTGCCGCCCGAGCAGCGCGGCGTCTACTCGGAGAACGGGCCCGCGTAGACCTCGTGCGATAATCGGAGCGTGAACATGGTCCAGGACGTCCGCATCGCCAGGCGGACCGGCTTCTGTTACGGCGTCCGCGAAGCGATCGACAAGGCCAAGGAGGCCTCGGCCGCCGGCAAGTCCACCCATACCCTCGGACAGGTCGTCCACAACGAGGGGGTCGTCCGCGAGCTGCAGGTCCTCGGCATCCAGACCGTCGAGCAGCTCGACGACGTCGACCACGGCGCGGCGGTCGTCATCCGCGCTCATGGGGTCCGGCCGGACGTCCTGGAACGCGCCAACTCGCGCGGCCTCGAGATCATCGACGGCACGTGCACCTGGGTCATCCAGGAGCAGCGCGAGCTTCGTCGACTCGTCGAGGAGGGCTACACGATCGTCCTGCTCGGTACGCCCAAGCACCCAGAGGTGGTCGGCTTGCTCGGCTTCGCACCGGACGCGATCGTCGTGGATGAGGAAGAGGAGTGGGCGGCGGCCATCCCGCGGCGCAAGCGGATGGCGCTCATCAGCCAGTCTACCCAGCCGCCCTGGAAGTTCGAGCGCCTTGCGGCGTTCATGGTCGGGCGCGCCCACGAGCTCAAGATCGTGAACACGGTCTGCCCGGTCACGATCCGGCGCCAGGAGGACACGATGGAGCTGGCCCGCGACGTGGACCTCATGGTCGTGGTCGGTGGACGCTCCAGTGCGAACACGAAGGAATTGACGCGCCTGTGCGAGATCGCCGGGACGCCCGCAGTCCAGATCGAGAGCGTCCGAGATCTCGAGGACCCCGCGGTCTTCGCTGGGGCCAAGGTCGTCGGTGTGACCGGCGGCACCTCCACCCCGATCGAGGACCTGCGCGACGTGACCGAGCGGATCCTGGCATTTGCGGGAACACCGGAGACCAGCGCGTCGGCCCATGCCCTGGCCCTGGCCGCCCTCGAACGTGCCGCGACACCGGCCGGCCGGACGACGTCGCTGCCCACGCTCATCGCGCCCATCTCGTCCGGCGCCGCCTGACGGTGGCCGGCACGCGGACCGGGATCCCTGTCGTCGCGATCGTCGGACGACCGAACGTCGGCAAGAGCACACTCTTCAACCGGATCGTCGGCGGCCGAACGGCGATCGTCGAGGATCGCGCACGAACGACCCGTGACCGGCTGTACGGTGACGCCGAGTGGAACGGACGGCGTTTCGTCGTCGTGGATACGGGCGGCCTGGAGCTGGATCCGGACGATCCGATCGAGGCCCGCGTCCAGGACCAGGCTCGGTTGGCCATCCGCGAAGCGGACGTCATCATCTTCGTCGTGGATGCCGCCACGGGCATGACCGCGCCGGACGTCGAAGCGGCCGACATCCTGCGGCGCGCCACGGCGCCGATCGTGGTGGCGGTCAACAAGGCCGACAACGAGCGACGCGAGCTGGAAGGCGCCGAGTTCTACGCGATGGGCTGGGACGAGCTGTACGCCATCTCGGCCGCCCACGGGCGCGGGACCGGGGATCTCATGGATGCGCTCGTGTGGGCCTTGCCACCGGAGACCGAGGCGGAACTGGCGCGCAAGGCCCGCGAAGCCGAGGCGGAGGAGTGGGCCGAGGAAGTCGCCGCGGGTCACCTGGAGCCCTACGTCGTGGGCGACCCCGAAGTCGAGGACGAGGACGCAGACGATGCCGGCGAGGCAGGCTCACCCGAGGATACCGAGGCGGCCAGGTGGGACGCCGCGATGGCCGCGGAGAAGGACGGGGAGCCCGCGGCGATCGCGTTCGTCGGCCGACCGAACGTCGGCAAGAGCAGCCTGGTCAACGCCCTGCTGGGCGAAGACCGGGCGATCGTGTCCGATGTGCCCGGGACCACGCGTGACGCCATCGATACGCGACTGGCGTGGGGGCGGAGCGAGGTCGTGCTCATCGATACGGCCGGGATCCGGCGCCGCGGCAAGGTCGCGTCAGGACCTGCCGCCGAGAAGTACTCCACCCTGCGGGCGCTTCGGGCGCTGGGTCGCGCCGACGTGGCGGTCCTCGTGATCGATGTCGTCGAAGGGCTGACGGCGCAGGACGCCCATGTCGCC
>JBKJXL010000051.1:0-3402 GCA_046716225.1 Candidatus Limnocylindrales bacterium
TCGACGGCCAACCGATGTCGCGCCGCCTACGGCGTCAAGGACTCCATCCGCGACGTGCTGCCAGAGGCGGTCACAGAGCCGTTCCTCGATAGCATCGATCGGTTGATCCGGGAGCTCAACCGATCCACGGCATGAAGCGAGGCGTTCGCTCGCGATACGCCGCATAGCCGGGGAACCGTTCGACCAGCCAGAGCTCCTCCCGCCGCGACTTGCCCTCGAAGAAGAGCAGCAACACGACGGTCAGCCCCAGGGCCGCCGCCGATGCGGTCAGCAGGCCCCAGCCGACCGCCGCGATCAGCAGTCCGCCGTAGATCGGGTGGCGGATGCGGGCGTAGATACCCGTCTCGACGAGCCGGGCATCGTCCCGGGGATACGGCAGGGGCGTCAGGGTAGCCCGCAGGTCCCGGCCTCCGCGTGCCGAGAGCCACAGGCCGGACAGGACGAGTGCGACACCGACGAGGTTGCCGATGACGCGTGCGGACCCGTCCCAGGACGGGCCGGCGAGGCCGGCAAGGAGGATCCCCCCGAGCAGCGTGAACTGGAGGACGACCCAGCCCTCGCCGCGAGGGCCCAGATCCGGCAGGTGGATCACCCCGCCATCCTAGTCTCCAGCCCGAGCTCGAGCGGGGTGAACGCCTCCAGCAGGAAGGGCGAGGGGACCGTCGGATCGAACAGAAGGGTCAGGCTGCGTCGCGCCCGGGTCCAGGCGACATACGCCAGGCGCCGTTCCTCCTCGTACGCCGCGAGCGGATCCTCGGCATCGGCCACCGAGCGCGCGCTGGGGAACCGGCCCGATTCCATCCCGAGAACGATGACGTGGTCGAACTCGAGGCCCTTCGTGGCGTGGGCCGTCGCCAGGGTCAGTGCGGCGTCGTCGCGACGGAGCTCGGCCAGGCGCGCGCGGGTCGCGGCGATGGCGGCGCCAAGTCCGGCCAGGTCTCGCGCCCCCGTGGCCGTCGCGGTGCGCGCCGCCCAGGCGAGCAGGGCCGTAGCGATCTCCACCTCCTCAGGATCCGTGGTCTTGAGCCTGACCCGCCCGATCGAGATGAGGGCCGGCTCGCCGGTGGCCGCGACACGATCGGCTCGCTCCAACAGGCGGTCCACCAGCTCCGACTCGATCGGGAGGTCGATCCGTGGTGCGCGGAAGGGGATCCCAAGTTCGATGGCGACCGCGACGGCGGGCATCAACTCGCGGTTCGTTCGTGCCAGGATCGCGCGCGTCGTCCCGTCGTCTGGCCAGGTCGCGACGGCCCTGGCAAGGCCGACGGTCTCATCCGATGCGTCCGGTGCCAGGATCAGGCGCCCTCCGGCGGTGGGTCCGGCTCGGATCCGTTTGGCGAACCGCCGCTCGTTGTGCTCGACGAGTCGGACGGCCCGCTCGACGACCGGGCGTGGGCAGCGGTAGTTGACCTCCAGGTCCACGCGACGGAGGCCGGGCAGCCGGTCGTCAAGCGACAGGATCCGGCGGACATCGGCCAGACGCCAGCCGTAGATGGACTGGTCGTCGTCGCCGACCAGGAAGATACGGTTCGCGGGGGCGGCGAGCAGCAGCGCCAGGTCCAGTTGGGCCCGGTCGACGTCGTGGACCTCGTCGACCAGCAGTTCGCGGCAACGGTCTCGCCACCGGACGAGCAGGGTCGGATCGTCCTCGAGTGCGCGGATGGCGCGCAGGATGAGATCATCGAAGTCGAGGCCCCCGCTGGCCGCGACAGCCCGCTCGTATGCGACGAAGGCCCGAGCCATCTGTCCCGCCTCGGGATCGGCCGCAACGTCGTCGGCCGTGACACGAAGTTCCACCTTGAGGCGCGAGATGACCGTGTCGAGCCGACGCCGGGACGGCTCGTCGGCCCACGGCGCCACGGCGGCCACGATCGCCGCCCGGTCGGCCAGCGGCTCGGCAGCGATCCCCGCCTCGCGCAGGATGTCCCGCCCGAGCGCATGAAAGGTCCGAACCCGGACCGCGCCAGGTTCGACGCCCAATGGCGCGACTGCCACATCAATGCGCTCGGTCATCTCGACGGCCGCGCGTTTGTTGAACGTGATGGCCCGGATGGCGTCCGGTGGGGTCCCGGTGGCGATCAACCATGCGGCCCGCGCGACCAGCGTCGTCGTCTTGCCACTCCCGGCCGGCGCGATGCACAACGTGGGGCCGGGTGGCGACGTGGCCGCGGCTCGTTGGTCCGGCGCAAGGCGAGCGAGCCTCGCCTCGACGGCCGGGTGCAGAGTGACAGAGGCTGGATCCGTTGCCTTCACGCACCGAGTTTCCTGGGCCGCGCTGCACGCGTCCTTATCAAGCGTGCCGACGGTCCCGAGACGTCCGAACGAGGACGGCGTATCGTGGCCGGTCTGGAGGAACTAAGAGCGGACCGGACGGGCATCCGAGCCGCCCGCGCCTCATCGCCAGAACGTGGAGGAGTGCCATGCGCCACCGGTTCCCGACCCGTCTGTTGGTCGCCGCGTCCGCAGCGATGATCGTCGCATCGGCGGCGGCCGCGCCGATCGCCGGCGCGTCGCCACAGAACGGCTTCAAGACCAAGCAGCCAGCGATGTTGGCGCCGGGTGCCGGCGCGCCGGCCGGCGTCGAGATCAAGCCGATCATCACGGTCGACGACACGATCGGGAGCTATCGGTTCGAGGCGATCCCGGACGGCGTCACCTTCCTGCCGGCCGGCAAGAACGCAGCGACGGTGTTCGTGAACCACGAGACGTCCACGGTCCCGTTCCCATACAACCTCCCGGCGACGCCGGCCAACTCGCAGAACGACTTCGACAACTCGCAGGTGAGCAGGCTCGTGATCCGAAACGGCGGAGCCGTCCTGTCGGCCTCGTACGTGATCACGAGCGGCGCGAACTATCAGCGGTTCTGCGCAAGCTTCATCGGGACGAGCGCGATGGGTTTCGATCGCCCCATCCTGTTCAACAACGAGGAGGGCATCGATTGGATCAATGAAACCGGCACCGCGTGGCCGGCGGTCGAGGGCGGGGCGGGCGCGCGCCAGATCGGCGCTGTCGTCGCCTACGACGTCGATCGGGACGAGTTCAAGACCATCTGGGGGATGGGCCGCCTAAACCACGAGAACAACGTCGCGATCCCGGGACATGGCAAGCCCGTCCTGCTGACCGGGGACGACGCATTCGTCAGCAACCCGGCGCAGTCACAGGTGTACTCGTACATCGCGAACGATGCGAACGCCGCGATGAACGACGCCGGCACGCTGTATGCCTTCGTCCCGGATGAGGCGTACGCATCGGTCGATAGCTACTACGACTTCCCGAATGACGGCGTGCCGAAGAGCATCAGCGGCCGCTTCATCCCGGTGCCGAGGAACATCGCGACGGGGAAGGATCCGGTCACTGGCGAGGAACTGATGGCCGCGGACGCCGGGTATGCACCGCCGCCCA
>JBKJXL010000052.1:0-3687 GCA_046716225.1 Candidatus Limnocylindrales bacterium
GCACAGGGTACCGTTGGCGACCGGCCCTGCGCCGGGACGTCGCAGGCGTTCTTCAGTCTCCTGTCGGGTGTCCGTTCCCATGCACCTAGCGCTCGGCCGTCGCCACGGGGGTCCCGGTCGCCAGTCAGGACGCCGGTACATACCGGAACACCTGCGCGTCGGCGTCGGGACACCCGGGGGTGTCGAAGAGCCCGCCTTCGGAGCCTGAGCCGCCGACCACGAGCGCGGACCCGTCGGGCAGCAAGACCGCCGAGGCGCCTGCCCTCGGCCCAGGCATCTGGGTCGTGGCCGTCCAATGCGCGCTGTTCGGGTCGAACAACAGCGCATCGGCGGTCAGACCCGACACGTATGGATCGCCATCGTCGTCGATCGGCTCCGCATCGCGAACGACCCCGCCGGCCAGGAGGACGCGCCCGTCGACAAGCACCACCGCGGCAGCCCCGACGACCGGATACGGCAGGTCCTCAGCCAGACTCCAACCGTTCAGCCCTGGATCGAACCGCTCGACGCGCGTGAGGCGCTCGTGCGACTCGGCCCCCACTCCGCCGATGACCAGGGCGCTCCCGTCCTGCAGGGCGACGAGGCTGAAGCCGCTCCGTGGGATCGCCAGATCCCCAGCGCTGGCCCATCGCCCTGTCCTGGGATCGTAGACCTCCGTGGGAGCCAGTGGGACCTGATCGGCATTGCTGATCCAGCCGCCGACCAGGAGGACGCGTCCGTCCGTCAGGGTCACCGCCGAAGCCTTGGATCGAGGCCGTGCCGTCGGTCCGGTACGAGACCAGCTTCCCGACGCAGGATCCCAGAGTTCAGCCGAATCCAGGATCCGCGCCGCTGTCTCATCGGCGCGGTCGATGTACATGCCTCCTGCGACCAGGACTCGGCCGTCGGACAGGACCGTCGCTGCCGCATCCGTGCGTGCCGTGTTCAGGAGGCCCGAGCGCGACCACGACCGATCCGCCGGATCGAAGAGGTAGGTGCTCGAGTAGGCGGACCACCCGATGTTCTCGCCGGCTGCGCCTCCGGTGACGAGCGTCCGCCCGTCTGCAAGCGCCACGACGATCGGCGCGTCACGCAGGCTGGGGAGGCGGGTCGCCGGCGTCCAGATGCCGCTGATCGGATCGCCGATCTCGACAGAGTCACTCCCATTCGTCGATGCGCCGCATGCACTCAACCAGCTCGTCTCGTAGTCCGAACCGACGACGAGAACCTCCCCGGTGCCCGCCACGACGACATTCGTCGCATTTCGCGCCTCGCCCAGCTCGCCAGCGTGGACCCACAACGCTTGGCCGATGGCTGGGGCGGAAGGGGTGCTCAGGATGGGCTGGCTCGAAGCAGGACCGCTCGGGGTGGATGCCGCCGACTGGGTCGGCGCCGGTGGCGCCGTCGGTGCGACCGGGGTACCACAGGCGAGCACTGACACGAGCACGACTGATAGGGCGATCGCGCGCCTACGCATGTTCGGACGGGCTGTCACGGCTCCGATGACCGTGGTCGTCCACAGCGCGGTGCGATGATCCGCATCATCACTCGAGATCGTGTGTTCACGCATGTCTCGTCCTCCACTCGGTCCTGGCTCTCAGACGCTCGAAACGACACGTTGTGTCACGTCCATGTCAGTGCGGTGGCTCGCTTCCGAACGCGGCGACGAACGTCGCGAGGAGTTCGTCCTGATCAGGGTCCGGCATGTCGGCGAGTGCAACCATCACCAACGCACGACTCATCCCGCCGGCCGGACCTTCATCGGTGAGGTCGATACCGATCCCGCTGACATAGGTCGCTGACGAAAAGGACCGCACCGTGAAACCGGGGATCTGGATCGCCACAACCTGCGGCGCAGGATCACATCCGGCCGTCCCAAGCACGACCGGCACACCTCCGTCAGGGACCTCACGGTCCGTCCAGAGGATGTCGAGTCCCTTGGAACCGGCGCAGTCGACGACGACGATCCCGCGCAACGGCTGACCCATGAGGATGCCTGGCAGGGCGCCTAGACCTTCGGACGGCGCAAAGTCGGTGACCGTGCCCGCGAGCGACGCGATGGCCCAGCCATCCGGAGCGGTGTCGGTTGCCGCCGTGAGACGGCTGCGGCCATGTCGGTCGGCAGAAGGGCTACGCGTCCCGCCCGCGCGGAGAGGCTGGAGTTCTGGCTCGCCTGACCTGCAAGCACGGACGCGCCGAGCGAGAGGAGCGAGATCGTCACGACGCCGGCGATGACCCGTTCGGCACGGTGTTGCGAGGCGATCCCGACGACGAGGTAGCCGGTCGCGAATCCCGCGCTCAGGCCGATGAGCGTGAACGAGCCGCCCGCAAAGACCACAGACAGGAGGACCTCGCCGCCGGCGACGAGTAACCCGCCGGCGAGGATGATGCGGCGCGTCCCTCGCGCTTCGACCGGGTCTGAACCCACGCGCTTGGCTAGAACGGCCAGGCCCCCGCCAAGAAACGTGCCTGCGACGGCGAGGACGAGGAAGGTCACGCCGACGACCAAGGCGAGCGTGTCACCCATCCCGTTGTCCCCGGTGTCGGGTGACAAGGCCGTCACCAGCGCGTACACGGCAATGGGCAGCGCAATGACGGCAAGCACCACGCTCACCAGGGCCAGGCGGCGGATGGCGCGAAGGACGTCACGCATCGTCGGACCTCGCTGGCGGTCTCTTCACGGTCGGGTCAGCGAGCCCGCTGCCGCCAGACGGCCGGAGCACCAGGAGCGTCGAAGTTGCCGTGCCACGCCCAACGATGGAGTGCCTCAAGATCGTTGCCGGTTCCGAGGATGCCGACGTAGACCATTGCGCCGGGCACGGTGAAGCGGTAGTTGGCCAGGCCGAACTCATTCACGTAGCAGCCGAAACGTCCCTCGCCCAGGCCAGGCGATCGATAGGACCGATCACCGGGAGTCTCAGGACAAAAACCTGAACCAGGCTCGATGCCGTAGCCGGCGAGCCGCTCGAAGTAGGTTTCAAGCAAGTCCGGTCCCGTAGCAAGGAGGTACACGCCGATCCGATCAACGAGCTCCCCTTCCGGCGAGCACTCGATCCCGGCGATAGCGTGGAGCGGCAAGTCGTCACGACGGGCCACGCAGGCGACTTTGGCGTCAGCGCGCAGCCCGGTGAAGAGGAGGATCTCGTCGTCCGAAAACCCGTCCGTCTGGTCCAGGAGTTCGTCGGGCATGATCGGCCACAGCGAAAGGGAGTAGATGGTCTCGGCGTCAGGTTCACGGAGATAGACCTCCTCGACGACACCGCCGTCGTCGGAGAGGCCAAGGGCGGCAGCCTCGCCCGGCGACAGGATCCGGCGGCCGGGCACTCCCGTCGGTTCTGTCGCAGTTCCGGTCGCCCACGGAGCGATCCATGGCCACGGCCACGATGCGATGGCGGCCTCAGGCGGTTCCGGCAGGACTCCTACCTCGATCCATGAGCTGACTTCGGTCAGCGTCGCCCAGTAGCCCTCGGGCACCCAGACCTGCGGCGACATGTCGGCCCTTCGGGCGATGCCTTGAAGGTGAGCCGCGAGAGCCTTGAACGGGCTGTTGGAACCGAAGACTTCGACGTGCTTGTCCAGACCCCCGGCGCGGATCGTGATCGTCAGGAAGCCGGGATCGTCCGTGTCCGTCGCCGTGTCGTAGCGGTCGACGGCACTCCGTAGTCCGCCTTCCTCGAGAGCGAACTGCAGGAGGGCCTGGATCTGGAC
>JBKJXL010000053.1:0-12106 GCA_046716225.1 Candidatus Limnocylindrales bacterium
ACCGAGGACGGCGTCCCGATCCGTCAGACGGACGTGGACGAGCTGCGCTGGGACGGCGCCCCACGCGCCGAGTGGGAGGCGTTCTGCGAGGAATGGGGCCTCGACCGTCTCGCCCGCCGACCTCACCGCTGGCTCGATGGCTGATCCTCGACTGATTGGAGCCATTCGACCCGATCCGAGAAGGCGTCTTCCGCCGGGTGCGCCAGCATGAGCCTCGCCAGGGCGGCAACGAGCAGCCCGGTCGCTCGGCGCTCGGACCAGGACCGGGCCGGTGAGAGCAGGACCAACCCGCCGTGGCGGTGCCGCATCTGGATGGACAGGTTCACCAGTGGGAGGTAGTCACCGACATCGAAGGTGACGATCGTCCACGCTCCAACTGCGGCTTCCGCGAAGATCTCCACGTCCGGGCGCCCGCGCAGGTCGTCGCGTTCGGCGATGGCGACCACGTCGTGTCCGGATCGACGGAGTGCGATGGCCGCGGCTGGAGAGATGTGCTCGTCGAGGATCAGCCTCACGCCGACGTACGGCGAGCACGAAGCCACCTGGCTTCCTCACGCTCGGCGATCGCCCGATTGCGGTCGATCCACTGATCGATCTCGGCCGGATAGTCGCCGTAATAGCCCAGGGCTGTGAGAACGGATGCCTCCGGGATGTCGAGGTATCTCGCCGTCCCATCGGTCGAGCCATCGTTCGCGCGAAGGACCTCGATGAGCTCCCAGACCCCGAGTCCGGTCCCGACGACCCTGGCGCGGCGACCCGCCGGCCCGTCGACGAAATCGATCCCGGGATGATCGGCGTGGCGAAGCCCCTCGTCGATGTATCGCTCGGCGAGGGATGTGTACGTCTCGCCTGTCTCCGAGGCGCGCCGCTCGAGCCGCTCGGACGTGTCGGCACGAAGTCGGAACGAGCGGTGGACACGCGGCTGTGCGCTCATGTGCCACACCGTAGCACATGCCCAGTCGGAGGCGTTCTGCGAAGGAATGGGGCCTGGATCGTCTCCGGTCAAGGCCCCATCGGTGGGCGTCGGACGGCTAGCCTGCGGTCAGCCGCCGAACGTGACGGAATCGATGACGTCCTGGAGCTCGGCCTGGTCCGCCGCGCTGAGGCCCTTGCGGATGTCGGCCATCATGACGAAGCGCTCGCCATCTACGTCGACGATCCAGGTCCGGACGATGTCGCCGTAGGGCGGGAATGTCCAGAAGTCACCAAAGCCGGGACCCGGCTCGCGCAACAGATAGAACCGGTCCATCGCGCATGTGAGGTCCTCCCGAATGGTGTACTCGACAAGGGTTGCGTCGCGGCCGTCCAGCACCACGTCCTGGGTCGTGCTGGCCGTCGTCCCGGGCAACGCCACGAGGCCCGCGGTGAGGTCGTCGACCGACGGTCCGATGGGCGGCGAGGCGAGGGTGCCCTGACATGGGTCGTCGTAGAGGTTGCCGACAGGACTGAAGGTCAATCGCAGGTTGATGTCCGCGTCGTTCGTGAGAAACCAGCCCGAGCTGCTCCAGCCAGCAGGGACCGTGAACGAGAACGGAAGGAGACCGGATCCATAGACCACGTCGTAGGTCCCCGCCTCAAGCGGCCCATCGGGCGGCAGGTAGGCGAGACCGGACGGGCTGGGGCTTGGACCTGGTGACGTCGAGGCCAACGGCGACGCCAACGGCGACGCCGACGGTCCGATGCTGCCACTGCCCCCCTGACCGGGCAGCAGGTTCAGACCGGCGACCGCGACCACCACGACGGCGGCCAACGCGATCGCCACCTTGGCGATGTTGTTCATGTGGGATTCCCTCCACGGGCCGATGACGACCCGTTGACGTGTGCGGTCGATGTCGCCTCGCAACGCCTCGTAGGTCCGATCGGGCAGTTCGCTCGGGCCCTCCGTGAGGTACTCCCGGATGAGGCGATCGGGGTCGCGGGGCGTAGTCATGCGGGGCGCTCCTGGTTCATCGACGGCGTTCGATCGTCGGCCTCGAGGCTCGCTCGAAGCGCCGTCGTGGCGTAGTGAAGTCGGGACTTCGCAGTCCCGAGGGGGATGCCGAGTCGGTCCGCGACCTCAGGCAGGGGCAGGTCCAGGTAGTGATGGAAGACGAGGACCGCGCGTTGCTCGAGGGTCAGGCGCCGGAGCGCCCGTTCGAGCTGGTCGCGATCATCGACCGTGAGGATCCCGCGACCGGGGTCGTACGCTCCCTCGTTCGGCAGGACGTGGATCTCCGCTGTCCAGCGACCGCGACGCCTGGCCTCGGCGTAGCACTCGTGGGTCAGGATCCGATGCAACCAGGGTTCGAAGCGATCGGGGTCGCGCAGGGATCGCAATTCGCGCCAGGCCGTGATGAGGGCGGCTTGCGCCGCGTCCTCAGCCAGGTCGGCGTCGCGCATGATCCGGAACGCGATCGCCATGCAACGGTCGCCGACCAGGCGGGCCAGGGCGTCGAAGGCCTCCTCGTCACCCAGTTTCGCGCGGTCCACGAGCGCTCGCAGCAACCGTCTCTCCTTCCCAGGGATCACGCCCAGATTGACGCCATCACCCTGGAGAGCCACCGAGATGGCCGAAAGGTTCGAACTAGCTTCCGGCGACCAACTTGAGCAGCGCGTCATGGTGGGCCGGCGGGGTCGCCAGGATGCCGATCGACTTGGCTGAGTGGGCAAGGTCGAACCAGGGACCGCCGGACATGGACGTCACGGTAGCGGCGCCGCGTTCGGCGATCAGTCCGGCGGCGGCCACGTCCCACGCCGACAGGCCACCCTGCTGGATGAACGCGTCGAAGCGTCCGTTTGCGACGTACGCCAGCGCCAACGCCGCTGAGCCCATCGAGCGCGGGATGCGAATCGCCTTGCGGACATTTCGGGCACGCGAAACGGCAGTCCGGCCGTTGAGCGACATCGAGATGACGAAGTCGGACAGCCGCTCCTTGTCGGATGCCGTGACGACCTCGCCGTTGAGCGTCGCCGGGCCATCGATGGTCGCCGCGAAGCGCTCATCGCGGGTGGGATCAAGGATGACGCCCACGGATGGCACGCCGTCCACGACGAGACCGATCGAGACGCAGAAGACCGGCAGTCCGTTGGCGTAATTCACGGTCCCGTCGAGGGGATCCACGATCCAGACCCGCCCCCTGCCGGAGGTCGGTGCCTCACCGGCGATCGCGCGGTGCTCGCCAGTCTCCTCGGCCAGGATCGCATCGTCCGGATAGCGCGCGCGGATGGCGTCCAGGATGAGCGCCTCGGACTCGTGGTCCGCCTCGGTCACGACGTCGCGGGCGCTCTTGTAGTCGATCCGCTCGAGCCGCTCGTAGCGGTCCATCAGGATGCCGCCGGCCCGTTCGGCCAGGTCAGACGCGAAGGCCAGCTCGTCGGCGAAGGCGGACGTCACGGGGCCTTGCAGCTGACGTCGAGGGGACCCGGGTCCGACCCTAGGACCGTGACGGTCTTGCTGAACGTGACCGTCTGCCCCGGCTCGATACGCGGGCTCAGCAGGAACGCGGACTCGCCGCCGACCCGATCGGCCGGATCGTTCACGCGGCACGTCGTCTGACCGGCACTCGTGCCCTCGTTCGTGACGGTCAGGGTGACTTCGAGTCCGTCGCCAGCGGGGACCGCGCCGGCGACCGTCGCCGGGAACGGTCCGACGCCGCTCAGGGCGAGACGGGCGATCACCGCGAGACCGACGAACGCGAGAAGGACCGTAAGGACGACCGTGCCATGGACCTGCGAGGCAGACGAGTCCTTCAGCCCGAGCGGGTTGCAGCGCTCGCACAGGCCGACATCAAGGGGTACGGGACGGCCGCAGCGAACGCACGCGTGTGTGTGTGCCGCCTGTGCGGGCGAAGGGAGGCCCGGTCGGGATCCGGGCTCGGTGGTCGATGGGGTCACAAGGATCAGATGGTGCCACGGATGATCGTCGCCCATCCATCGGCCGTTGTCGCACGTCTGTCACGTCCGATGGGCATCGGTTGGGGCGTTCGCGGGCGGCCGCCTGCAACGCTTGCTGAGGAGGACCAAGCATTGCCTGAACGACGAATGCATGCGAGCCCTGGATCGCGGGCCAGGAGCGCCGCGATCATCAGAGGGAATACACCGGCGGGTCGTCCGCCGCGAGTCCCTGGAGCCTCATCCCCGCGCCTGGATGACCGGATTCTGGATCGGATCGGCGGCGAGGAGGATTCCCGCGACCACAACCATCCGCCGGTCAAGGTCGCCGACGGCCAGACCTATGGTGGGTGAGGGACCGCCGAGGGTCGAACTCGTGCTGATGAAGTGCGTTGCGGTGGGGGTGCTCGTCATGGCGGCCGCGTTCGCTCCATCGGCGCCGGGGGCCGACCGGCCAGCGGGGGATGGGTCGGCGGACCCGCCGTCCAGGGAGGCAGGGTTGTCGGACGAGCCCACATCGTTCGCAAACGATCGAGTCGTAGCGCCGACGGAGGGCACGCCCGACCTGGTCGCCGTGGAGCCGTCGATCAAGCCATCGCGGACGCTCCCACCGACCGATACGGAGCTACCAGCGGTCGACGGCCGCCACTAGCGCATCGACGTCCGCCCTGGTCTTGGCCAGGACGATCACCTCGTCCGCGCCGGCCGCGTGCCACCGATCCCAGGTCTCGCGTGGTGCCTGCGTCCACGGGCTGGAGGCGATCGTCTCGTCGCCCAGCCAGTCTCCCTGGAACCCGACGATGACCCGCTGGTCGGCCCGGTGGCGGCCTGCCGCCTCGAGCGACTCCAGGTAGAGCGGCAGGTTGGCCTCGAAGTTGTCGTCGAACGCGCTCCAGCCGTCCCCGATCCGCCCAGCCAGTCGCGCGCCGGCCGGCGTCTCGCCACCGATGATGACCGGCGGTGGTGGCACCGGGACGGGGTACGCGGCCGCGGCCCTCAACGGGTAGTACTGCGAGTCGCGGGTGACCGGTCCGCCAGTCCAGAGCGCCCGGATGACCGCGACGGCCTCCTCGAGGCGAGCCACCCTTTCGGGTGGTTCGGGAAAGTCGATGCCGTACGCAGCGGGTTCGCGCGGAGCCCCACCGATCCCGATCCCAAGGACCAGCCGGCCGCCGCTCGCGATCTGGAGCGTGGACGCCATCCGGGCCACCAGCGCCGGGTGCCGGTTCATGACGTTCAGCACGAACGACCCCACGGTGACCCGCGACGTCTGCGCCGCCGCCATCGCGAGGATCGTCCAGTTCTCGACCACCGGGACCGTGGGCTCGCCTCGGCCGACGAAGTGATCCCAGCACCAGAGCCCCTTGTACCCGGCGGCGTCGAGGCGCTGGGCGCTCTCCAGCCACCACGCGGGTTCGGCGCGGATCGCCCGCAGGCAGACCCCGATCGGCAGCTCGCCCTCGGCGCTGCCCACCCTAGAGACCGGTCTCGAACAGGCGGATGTCCTCGGACGACATCGCATGCCCGTCGCCGCGGGTGGGGCCGAGCGCGTCCATCGCCCCGAGCGCGTCCAGATCCGCCGGGAACCGTCCGATGAGATCCAGGACCACCGCCTGGATGCGGCTGGCGTTCTGCTGGAAGACCTCCAGCACGCTCATCGCGTTCACGGCCTCGGTGCCTTCGTGGACGCCGGCGTCGTAGTCGGTGATGAGGCTGATGTTCACGACGGCCATCCCGAGCTCACGGCACAGCCACGCCTCCGGGTACTGGGTCATGTTGATGACCTCCCAACCAGCGTCGCTGAACCACTTCGATTCGGCCTTCGTCGAGAACCGCGGCCCGCCGATGACGACGACCGTGCCGCGCTCGTGAACCTCGATGCCGTGGTCGCGGATCGTGTCGATGGCGAGCTGGCGCAACACCGGATCGTAGATCTCGGCGGAGCTGAGGTGGGTCACGATCGGCCCGTCGAAGAACGTGTCGATCCGGTTGCGCGTTCGGTCGACGAACTGGTCGCACACGACGAAGTCGCCAGGCTTGACCGCGAGCTGGAGCGAACCCGCGGCACAGGGCGAGATGGCCGCCTTCACGCCGAGCGAGCGCATCGCCCAGACGTTCGCGCGGTAGTTGATCTTGTGCGGCGGGATGGTGTGGCGCCGACCGTGCCGCGGCAGGAATGCGACGCGCCGCCCGGCCACCTCGGCAAGGAAGATCGAATCGGACGGCGCGCCGTACGGCGTGTCCACCTTGACCTCGCGGACGTCCTCGAGGAGCGAGTAGAACCCCGACCCCCCGAACACGCCGATCTCCGCCGTGTCCGTCACCGTGCCCTCCGTCTCTCGCGAGTGGCGTGCGCACCGGACGGCGCATGCCGGAAGCAGGATTCTAGGCTCCACGACCGACCGCGGCACGACGCGGCGGATCCGCCTTCGAGCTCGCTCGCGTACCATCGCGGCCATGACCATCCCCGATCACATCCGGACATTCCTCGGCCAGCCCCACTACGCCACGGTCGCGACGATCGATGCCGACGGGGGGCCGCGCCAGGCGACCGTCTGGTACCGGTTCGAGGGCGACGACATCATCCTCAACAGCCTCGCCGGCCGGACGTGGCCGAACAACCTGCTTCGTGACGGCCGGGTCTCGATCGCCATCCGCGCCGGTGGCGACGGCTACCAGTGGGTGGGCCTCACCGGCGTCGCCGAGCCGATCACGGACCAGGTGGTCGCCCAGGCCGACATCGCGGAGATGGCCGGCCGGTATCACGCCCACGAACCCGACGTGGTGCCGGGTAAGGTCGCGCGCTTCCAGTCGCAGGAACGGATCACGTTCCGCGTGCAGATCCAGGCCATCCACGAGCACCTGGACTGATCGAGCGCGAGTCATGACCCGCGTCGGCATCCTCGCCGGCGGGACCGGCGGCGCCAAGCTCGCCGCTGGCTTCGCCGCCGTCCTCCCGCCCGGTGACCTCACGGTCGTCGCGAACACGGGCGACGACGTCGAGCGCCACGGGCTCCTGGTGATGCCCGATCACGACGCGATCCTGTACCTGCTCGGCGACCGCTTCGATCACGAGCGTGGCTGGGGCATCGCCGGCGAGAGCTGGACCGTGATGGAGGGCCTCAAGGCGTACGGCGAGGAAGGCTGGTTCGGGCTGGGGGATCGCGACTTCGCGACGCACATCGCGCGGACGGCCCGGATCCATGCCGGCGCAACCGTGACCGAGGCCGTGCTCGCGTTGCAGGCGGCGGTAGGACTCCCGACGCGCATCCTTCCGATGACCGATGCCACGGTCCGCACCCATGTGCTGACCGACGACGGCTGGTTGCCCTTCCAGGAGTACTTCGTCCACCGACACCAGGTGCCCGAGGTTCACGAGGTCCGGTTCGACGGCATCGACGCGGCCCGACCGACCGAGGCCGTGCTGAGCGCGCTGAACGAGGCGGAGCTGATCGTGATCGGGCCTTCGAACCCGATCGTGTCCCTGGGGCCGATCCTGGCCGTGCCCGGCATGGCCGTGGCGATCGCCGATGCCCGTCGCGAGGGCGTCCCGGTACTGACCGTCAGCGGCATCATCGGTGGCAAGGCCCTGAAGGGACCGGCCGATCGGATGCTGGTGTCGCTCGGCCACGACGCGTCGGCGACCAGCGTCGCCACGATCCTCGCCCCGCACACGGACACGTTCGTGCTGGACACGGTGGACGCCGCAACGGAACCGGCGATCGCCGGCCTCGGGCTCCGCACCCACGTGACCGACACGATCATGGCCGACGCGGTGGGTCGAGCCCGGCTGGCAGCGGATCTACTCGCAGCCGCCAGTGCGCGGGTACCCTCGTGACCGGACCACTGCGCGTGGCCGCGATCATCCCGGTCGCCTCGATCGAGGGCGCGAAGACGCGGCTCGGCGAGACGCTCGATGCCGAAGAGCGCCACGACCTGGTCAGCGGGCTGCTCGAACGCACCCTGGAAGCGGTCACCAACGCCACGACCATCGCCGACGTCCTCGTGGTCAGCCCGGACCGAGACGTGCTCGCGTCCGCGTCCGAGACGGGCGCCCGGACCCTCCGACAACGTTCGAAGGGGCTCAACGCCGGCGTCCGTGACGGGCGCAACGACGCGATCGCCGGCGGCGCCGAAGCCGTCGTCGTCGTCCCACTCGACCTGCCGTTCATCACCGCGGCCGCGATCGATGCGGTGGTGGGCGCCCTGACCGGAGGCGACGGTCCGACCGTGCTCGTCGTCCCGGATCGTCATGGCAGCGGCACGAACATCCTCGGCCTACGACCGCCTGACGTCATCGACGTCTCGTTCGGGATCGGCAGTCGCGAGGCGCATCGGACCTCAGCGGCTGCCGCAGGCGCGATGTTCCTCGAATTCGACGGCCCACTCACCGTGGACCTCGACACGCCCGACGACCTCGTGTTCATCGAGTCCTTCGAGCCCGACGGCCACCATGTCGGCTGACGGCTCGATCCATGTCCTCGCGCTGGCAGGCATCCCGGAGGTCGTCGAAGGCGACGACCTCGCGGCGCTCATCGGCGACGCGATCGAGGGCACGACCGACGCGGCACCACTCACGGACCGTGATGTCCTGGTCGTCACCCAGAAGGTCGTCTCGAAGGCCGAGGGCGCCATCGTGGACCTCACCGACATCGAGCCACGCAAGGAAGCGATCGCCTTCGCCGAACGCTGGGACCGCGATCCGCGCCAGGTCGAGGTCGTCCTGCGCGAGGCGAAACGGGTCGTCCGGATGGCCAACGGCGTCGTCATCACCGAGACGGCGCACGGGTTCGTGTGCGCGAACGGCGGCATCGATGCGTCCAACGTCGGGCCCGCGTCGGGTTCGATCGTCACCCTGCTCCCGGTCGATCCGGACGCCTCGGCGGCCGCCATCCGGTCTCGGATCCGGGAGCGGTTCGGCCTCGATGTCCCGGTCATCGTGTCCGATTCGTTCGGCCGGCCGTGGCGCTGGGGCATCGTTGATGTCGCGATCGGCGTGTCGGGTCTCGAACCGCTCGACGACCTGCGCGGCGCCCCGGACGCCGACGGACGTGTGATGCGTTCCACGGTCCGGGCCGTCGCCGACGAGATCGCTTCGGCCGCCGAACTCGCCCTCGGCAAATCCGCGGGCCAGCCCGTGGCGATCGTGCGAGGCGTGCCGTTCACCAGGGGTGACGGCCGCATCGCCGATGCGCTCATCCCGGGCGAGATGGACCTCTTCCGCTGAGGCGATCGGCCGAGTGACCTTGTCGCGACCGACGATCACGATCGAACAACGCCGCGCTCGCTATCCTTCGACCGATGGACCTCGAGGATCTCCGGCTCACGGTGTACGACACCTTCCGTCGGACCGGCCGGCCGCCCTCGGTGCGCGAGTCGGCGACGGCCCTCGGCGCGAGCGACGCCGAGGTCATCGCGGGACTGGCCGAGCTCGCGGCGCAGCGCCACATCGTCCTCGATGCCGATGGCGCGATCGTCATGGCCCACCCGTTCGCGGCGATCAACCTCGGCTTCTCCGTCATGGGCGAGCGCACGTTGTGGTGGGGCGGCTGCGCCTGGGATTCGTTCGCGCTCGTCCATCTGCTTCCCGAGGAACCGAGTGTCCTCGTCGCGACGCGCTGCCGCAACTGCGGGACACCGAACGCATGGGCCGTGGACCGCGAGGCACCGCCCGAGGGCGACTGGCTCGCCCACTTCCTCGTGCCGGTCGCGCGGATCTGGGACGACGTCGTCCACACCTGCGACAACCAGCGGTTGTTCTGTTCGCGGTCGTGTATCGACGCGTGGCTGGCCCGGACCGACAACGAGCTTGGGTACGTGATGGACCTCGATACGCTGTGGGGCTTCGCCAGCCGCTGGTACGAGGGTCGGCTGGACCGCGGCTACGTCCGGCGCGATGCGTCGGCGGCCAAGGACTACTTCCGCAGCATCGGACTCGTCGATCCGTTCTGGGGAACGTGATCGCGTGAAGCTCGGCCTCCAGATCACCGCATTCGATTGGCCCGGCGGCACCGCCGCCATCGGACCCACCTTGGCGCGGATCGTCCGCCAGGCCGACGACCTCGGCTTCGACTCCATCTGGGTCATGGACCACTTCTTCCAGATCCGCGGCGTCGGCAAGGTCGAGGACCCGATGCTGGAGGGCTGGACGACCCTCGGCTTCATCGCCGCGAACACGTCACATGCCCGGCTGGGCCTCATGGTCGGTGGCATCCACTATCGAGCGCCGGGGCTCTGGGTCAAGGCCGCGACCACGCTCGATGTCCTGTCCGGGGGTCGGGCGTGGCTGGGGATCGGCGCGGCCTGGAACGAGCGCGAGTCGCGCGCGCTGGGATTCCCGTTCCCGCCCCTCGCAGACCGTTTCGAGATGCTCGAGGAGACGCTTCGCATCAGCCACGCGATGTTCCAGGGCGAACGCGGCTCCGAGGCAGCCTTCCACGGCCGCCAGTTCCAGGCTGAACGGCTGCTCAACTCGCCGCAGTCGATCTCGCGGCCGCGGGTCCCGATCATGGTCGGTGGTGGCGGTGAGAAGAAGACGCTGCGGCTGGTGGCGCAATACGCGGATGCCTGCAATGTCTTCGGGTCGCCGGAGGCGATCGCGCGCAAGTACGAGATCCTGCGGCAGCATTGCCTGGCGGTCGGACGTGACCCCGACGAGGTCGAGCGCTCGACCCTCCAGAACATCGATCCGGTGCTGTCGGGCGGCGGCGGCCGCGAGAGCGTCGAGCAGATCATCGAACGGTTCGGCGACCTGGCCGATGCCGGCGCCCAGCACATCATCCTGGGCACGCCGAATGCCGACGACCCGCGCCGGCTCGATGTCATCGGAAAGGACATCCTGCCCGCGGTCCGGGACCTCTAGGCATACCCCCCAGGAGTATCCAACCTGTGATACGATCGAGGCCATGACAGAGACGAACCCATTCGGGGGATTCAGCATCGCGATGGTGGAGGACACCACGCCGGCCACCGGCGGTCCATCCACATTCACCAGCGCGGCCGACCGGGTCGAGGCGAAGGTCGTGATCATCGGATCCGGCCCGGCAGGCCTCACCGCGGCGATCTACGCGGCCCGAGCCAACCTGGAGCCCGTCGTCATCGCCGGATCGGAGCCCGGCGGCCAGCTGATGCTGACCGGCGACGTCGAGAACTATCCCGGCTTTCCCGAAGGGATCCAGGGTCCGGACCTGATGGCCGCGTTTCGCGCCCAGGCGGAACGATTCGGGACCCGGATCGTGGACACGGACATCGACCGGGTGGACTTCTCGGAACGCCCGTTCCGGATCTGGGCCCGCGGCACGGAGTACCGCGCCCAGTCGGTCATCGTGGCGACCGGCGCCTCGGCGATGTGGCTCGGCATCGAGAGTGAGACCCGCCTGCGTGGCCGGGGTGTGTCGGCCTGTGCGACCTGCGACGGGTTCTTCTTCAAGGACCGCGAGATCGCGGTCGTGGGTGGCGGCGATACCGCGCTCGAAGAGGCCACCTACCTGACCCGTTTCGCGAGCAAGGTCCATCTGCTCCACCGCCGGGACACGTTCCGCGCCTCCAAGATCATGCTGGAGCGCGCCGCGAAGCACCCGAAGATCGAGATCCACGTCAACACCGGCGTGGAAGAGGTGCTGGGCGACCAGAAAGTGGATGGCCTGCGCCTGCGCGACACGATCAGCGGCGAGGAGCGGACGATGCCCATCGAGGGCCTGTTCATCGCGATCGGCCACAAGCCGAATACCGAGGCGTTCCGAGACTGGCTCGACGTCGACGAGAAGGGCTACCTCGTCGTCCACGACGAGACCGGATCGAAGGTGGAGGGTGTGTTCATCGCCGGCGACGTCCACGATCATCGCTACCGCCAGGCCGTCACCGCGGCGGCGGACGGCTGCAAGGCCGCCATCGACGCCGAACGCTGGCTGGAGGCCCAGGGGATCACCGAGGCCGCCACGGCCACGGCCTGGTAGGAGTGCCGCGGGCCGCGCGATTCGCGCTCCTGCCCAGACTGGGCATCGAACCGACCGTCCAGGCGCTGGTGGCCGACGCACTCGATCGGGTCATCACGGAGGCTGAGGCCCGCCCGGACGGCCGCGCGCCGGACGGCGTCACCGCCCTGGATGCCGGCTGCGGCCGCGTCTCTGCGCTGCGCCGGTTTCGGCCGCGGGTCGCGCGGATGGTGGGCGCCGACATCCACGAACCGTCGGCGCCCCTCCCCCACCTCGACGAGTTCGCCGTCGTGGACCTGTGC
>JBKJXL010000054.1:0-6176 GCA_046716225.1 Candidatus Limnocylindrales bacterium
GACATGACATGGGCATCTAGCGCGGCCGGGCCGCCGGCGAAGCACATGGGCGGGCGGTCGATGGTCTGGAGGGCGTCGACGACGACGGCCAGCGCACCCGAATCCGCGGTCGCGACCGCGCCCAGGACGACGGCCGGGACGGCCGTCTCGCGGACCATCCGCAGCCAGCTCTCGAGCGGGACGTTCACGCCGAGGTAGAGGACCTCCAGCCCGGCTCGGCGACACGCGACGGCAAAGGCGAACGCGCCGAGTTCGTGATGGCCGGCCGGCGGCATCCCGACGAGCACCTGCGGGCGGTCCCCGGTCCCCCGTGCGGCATCGAAGAAACGCGCGAGCCGACGACGGACGGTCTCGCTCGCGGCATGTTCAGCCGCCACGTCGAGGTCTCCGACCGCCCAGGCCTGCCCGATCCCGCGGAGCGCCGGGAAGACGACGGCATCCATGGCGAGCTCGAACCGTTGCGTCGCGAAGGCGTCGTCCAGGATCCGCTCCATCCGGTGGACGTCGACGCGCTGGGCGGCCGACACGAACGCGGCGGCGGACTCGTCCGGCGAGCCTGGGACTCGGGCAGCTGAGTCCCCGGGGCCTGACGGTCTATCCGCTCGATGGTCGGCAAGAGCGGCCAGGTCGACGGCCGGGTCCTTGACCCGCTCCGCGGCCTGGCTCGGGCGCCAGCCCTCCGTCTCGACGAGGAACCGCATCGCGGCCAGGCGCTCGATTGCGTCCTCGTCATACAGGCGGTAGCCCGCCGCCGTTCGCGTCGGATGGACGACACCGTAACGCCGTTCCCACGCCCGGATGGTCGGGATGGTCACGCCGGTGCGCGCTGCGGCTTGTTTGATTGTGTACAAGGTTTGTCCATCTTATCACGTCGTGAACACTTGACATACATTGCACAGACGGGCTACTGTCGGAACAGACACTGTACAAAGGGTGAACAACACAGCGTGCCAGGCGCCACCCCCCGGTGCCGGCCTTCCAAGCCATCCCCAGGCAGACCCGGCCGATCCCCCGGCCGGGTCTGCTGCCTACCAGGTCTCAGTCATGCACGACGACATCGGACGCCGGATCCGGCGACCCAGACAGCTCGACGATCGCCGCCCACAGGCGACGACGGTCGGCGAGCGACACCCGAGTCATCGGTACCCGATCGAACGGGCGCCGGCCTCGGTCCAGCCAGAGCGAGCCGCCGGGTGCTGCGAGACCGCCACCGGTCGCCAGCCACACGAGCGTGTCGGTACCTTCGGCGGGCGTCCGCAGGATGGGGCCCATCACCTTCGAGAACGTCGGCAGCGCCTCGGCCACGCCGGGCGTCGCGGCCCAGCCCGGGTGCATCGAATCGAAGCGGACGCCGCCGCCGGGCAGGCGGCGCGACCACTCGCGGATGAGCGACACCTGCGCCCGCTTGGCGCGAGCGTAGGCACGGGTCCCCGAGTACGGCTCGACCCCGTTCTGCAGGTCGTCGAGGTCCAGTTCCTGGGCATACTGGCCGCCGGACGTGACCGCGATGACCCGCGAACCGTCCGTTCGCCGAAGCAGCGGCAGCAACTCGCCGATCAGGGCGAACGGTCCGACGACGAGCGTCGCGAGCATGGCCTCGATGCCGTCCGGGCCGATGGTCCGTTCCGCGTGGATGGCGCCCGCGTTGTCGATCAGCACGTCCAGGCGCGCCTCCGTGTCGAGCATGTGGCTCGTCGCGCCGTGGACCGACGACAGCGAACCCATGTCCGCGACGGCGATCGGGAACCGGTCCTCGCCGTGTCGAGCGACGAGCTCGTCACGCACGCGAGCGAGGCGTTCCTCGCTCCGGCCGACGAGCACGACGCGCGCCCCGAGCGCCGCCAGCTCCCCGGCTGCCTGGCGCCCGAGCCCCGACGTCGGGCCGGTGATCAGGACCGTCCGACCTCGGAGGGCATCCGGGTCCGGTGGCGCCCAGTCGAACAGCTCGCGGCGGACCCGGTACCCGATGGCCGAGAAGCTGCCCACGACCGTCACTTCGAGCAGATCGTCGATGACCGTGCGTGGGTCCACGCGAACTCCCTTGTCGGACGGCGAGCTGAGCCACCCATCCATCGGGGCTTCGGTCGCGAACCAATGATGGACCACACGCCCTGGAGGCACGCATGACCACGCTCCGAGAACGGATCGAGACACCGCTGCCCATCGACGAGGCCTTCGCTTACGTCGCCGACTTCGCCAATTCGCAGGAGTGGGATCCCGGCGTCGCCACCGCCGAGCGCCTCGACGCGGGCCCGGTCGGTGTCGGCTCCCGCTATCGGCTTGGCGTGCGGATAGGCGGCCGGGTCGCTCCGATGGAGTACCGCATCTCGGTCTTCGAGCCGCCGACGCGGGTCATCCTGACCGGCTCTGGTTCCGGCGTGACCGCGGTCGACGACATCCGCTTCGAGCGCCTCGAAGCCGGGACGCGCGTCGACTACTCAGCCGACATCAAGCTCGGCGGGCTCCTTGGGCTCATCCAGCCATTGCTCGGTCGAGCTTTCGCGAACCTGGCTCGCAACGCGGTCGACGGGATGCAGCGAAGCCTGGACGGGCGCGCGGCAGCGACCGAGGCGGATCGATCGTGAAGGTCGCCATCGTCGGTGCCGGCGTCAGCGGCCTGACCGCCGCGTACGCGCTGCGCGAGTCCCATGAGATCCGCCTGTTCGATGCGGAGCCCATCGTCGGCGGCCACGTGAAGACGGTCGCCGTGGAGACCGAGTCCGGACCGGTCGCCGTCGACACCGGCTTCATCGTCTACAACGAGCACACCTACCCCGCGTTCGTCCGGCTGCTGGCCGAGCTTGGCGTCACGACCCAGCCCAGCGACATGTCGCTGGGATCGGCCTGCCGGGCCTGCGGCATCGAATTCAGCTCGAGGGGCGTCGGCGGCTACTTCGCCCAGCCCACCAAGCTCGCTCGCCCGAGCCAGTGGCGGATGATCGCCGACATCCTGCGGTTCTATCGCGAGGCCCGGACGACGCTCGACGCACCGACACCCTCGACGGGGACGCTGGGCGACTTCCTCGACGACGGCGGCTACGGGCACGGCTTCCGCCGCCACTTCCTCATCCCGATCACGTCCGCGGTATGGTCGACGGGCGCGACCCGGATCCTCGACTTCCCGATCGACTACCTGTTGCGCTTCCTGGACCACCACGGCCTCATCGGCTATGGGAACGCGCTCCAGTGGCGGACGATCCAGGGCGGCTCAATGCGCTATGTCGACCGGATCGTGGCGTCCCTGCCGATGGGTTCCATCCGGTCGGGCAGCCCGGTCACGGACGTCGCCCGCAGCGTCGCCGGCGTGAGCATCCGGACCGAGGACGGTGGCACCGAGCGCTTCGATGCTGTCGTACTCGCGACACACGCCGACCAGGCCCTGGCCGTCCTCCACGACGCAGACGGCCTCGAACATGCGGCGCTCGGCGGCTTCGACTACTCGAACAACCAGGTCGTGCTCCACACCGACGAGGGCGTCCTGCCGCGCCGATCCGGCGCCCGGGCCTCGTGGAACGTGGATCAGCAGGATTGCGGGCGACCGGGTGAGCCGCTCACCATGACGTACCACATGAATCGGTTGCAGTCGCTGGCTGGTCCTGTCCAGTACTCGGTATCGGTCAACCCGGGCGAGCGCGTCCGGGCCGACCGGGTCATCGTGGAGCGAGCCATGAGCCATCCCATGTACACGTTCCGGACCCTCGCGGCCCAGGGAGCCCTGCGCGACCTGCAGGGCTGGCGCGGCACGTACTTCGCCGGCGCGCACCTCGGCTACGGCTTCCACGAGGACGGCTGCCGGTCCGGGTGGGAGGTCGCCGACCTGATCCGATCCGCGGCGGCGGAACGCGCCGCATGAACTCGCACCTGCTTGAGGGCGTCGTCCGCCATCGGCGCGTCCGGCCGTTCGTCTACGCGCTGGAGCACGGCGTGTTCTACCTGGCCATGGACCTCGATGAGCTGGACGAGGTGCCGCGCCGCCTTCGCTTCGTGAGCCGCAACCGCTGGAACCTGCTGTCGTTCCGCGACGAGGACCATCTGCTGCCGTCGGCACGCGACGTACGCGCCTCGGTGCTGGAGCTGTTGCGGGCCGAAGGCGTCGATCCCGAGGGCTGGCAGCTCACGCTGGTCACCAACCTCCGCAGCATCGGGTACGTGTTCAACCCCGCCAGCTTCTTCCTCTGCCGCGATCGCGCGGGCGAGCTCCAGGTCGTCATCGTCGAGGTCCATAACACCCACGGCGAGCGACACCTGTACGTGCTGCGCGGGGACGAGACGGCTGGCGGCTTCGTCGATTCGATGGACAAGGCGTTCTACGTCTCGCCGTTCATCGAGATGGCCGGGCGATACACGGTCCGCGTCCGCGACGAGCCGGCGCGTCTGCGGATCACGATCAACGAAGGGCAGGACGACGGGCTCCTGCTGCACACGAGCCTCGATCTGACCCGCCGACGCCTGTCGGACCGGATGGTGGTGCGCATGCTCCTGCGCCATCCGATGGTCAGCTACAAGACGATCGGGATGATCCACTGGCACGCCCTGCGGCTGTGGCTGCGCGGGGCACGGTTCCATCGACACGAGGAGGCGACCCGATGACCACGCCGAGCACCGTCCGCCGCGTCCCGGGGTTGACCGATCCGATCCTGTCCCGGGTCGCCTGGCGGATCGCGCTGGCCGCGGCCGCTCGAGTCCAGGTGGGCCGCTTGCACGTCGTACTCCCGGACGGAAGCCGGTGCGTGTTCGGTGACGCCACGGCCGAGCCGGCCGCCGAGATCCACATCCACGACCGGCGCGCCCTGACCAGGCTCCTGGTGGATGGCGAGACCGGGGGCGGCGAGGCCTACATGGACGGCTTGTGGTCCAGCCCGGACCTCGCCGGCCTCCTGCGCTGGGCTGCGCTCAATCGCGAGTCGCTCGCCCTGTCCGCCGGCTGGTTCCGGGCGCCCGCCCAGCTGCGGCGAACGCTCGCCCATCGGTTCAGGCGGAACACGAAGTCCCAGAGCCAGAAGAACATCTCCGCCCACTACGATCTTGGCAACACCTTCTACCAGACCTTCCTCGACGAGACCATGACGTACTCGAGCGCCGTCTTCGACTCAGCCGACCAGTCGCTCGCGGACGCCCAGCGGACCAAGTACCGGCGCATGGCCGATGGGGCAGGTCTGGCCGAGGGCCAGCACGTCCTCGAGATCGGGACCGGCTGGGGCGGGTTCGCCCTGTACGCGGCCGCCGAACGCGGTTGCCGCGTGACGTCCGTGACGATCTCGAAGGAACAGCACGCCCTGGCGACCGAACGAGTGCGGGCCGCGGGTCTCGCGGACCGCGTCGAGATCCAGCTCCTCGACTACCGCGACATCGCCGGGACGTACGACGCCATCGTGTCGATCGAGATGCTCGAGGCTGTCGGCGCCGAGTTCTTCTCGACATTCTTCGAGGTGTGCGACCGGGCCCTCGTGCCGGGCGGCCGGCTGAGCCTCCAATCCATCACGTTCCCCGACGCGGCCTATGAGCGCCAGCTCCACGGGGCGAACTGGATCCAGACTTACATCTTCCCGGGCGGCCTGTGCCCGTCACTGGCCGTGATCGAACGGGCTACCCGCGACACCCGGCTGCTGATGACGCAGGTCACCGACATCGCCGCGTCGTACGTCCTGACCCTGCGCGAATGGAGGACGCGATTCCTGGAGCGGACCGCCGAGGTCCGCGCGCTGGGCTTCGACGACCGGTTCATCCGGATGTGGGAGTACTACCTCGCCCTGAGCGAGGCCGGGTTCGCCACCGGGTTCAGCCAGGACCTGCAGATCGTGTTCGAGAAGCGCCGGGGGGTCGCGACGGGCGACGCCGCTTGACCGTGCACAGATGAGCGCTTGCATCTCAGATGTGCGCGGCCTACCATCGGGCCATGCCGCCCGTCGCCACCCCGGCACCGGACCTCTCGACCCAGGTCGCGAGGTTGTTCTTCGATCGCCAGCTGAGCAAGGTGGAGATCGCGTCCCGGCTCGGCATCTCCCGGTTCCGTGTCGCCAGGCTCATCGAGGGCGCCCTGGCTGACGGCCTCGTCCGGATCGAATATCGCGACGTTCCCGCGGAGGACCGCGAACTCGCGTGTGCCATGGAGGAGCGGTTCGGCCTGGACCTGTGCGCCGTCCCCGCCGTCGCGGGCTACGCACCCAGCACCGACG
>JBKJXL010000055.1:0-4630 GCA_046716225.1 Candidatus Limnocylindrales bacterium
CGTGGAGGCCGTGGTCGACAGCTCGATCTTGGCCTTCTCGGCGGCCTCCTTGAGGCGCTGGAGGGCCTGCTGGTCCTTGGCCAGGTCGATGCCCTGTTCCTTCTTGAATTCGGCCAGTAGCCAGTCGATGACGCGCTGGTCGAAGTCGTCGCCGCCTAGGTGCGTATCGCCGTTGGTGGCCTTGACCTCAAAGACGCCCTCGCCAAGTTCGAGGATGGAGATGTCGAACGTCCCGCCGCCCAGATCGTAGACGGCGATCTTCTCGTCACCCTTCTTGTCCAGGCCGTACGCCAACGCGGAGGCAGTCGGCTCGTTGATGATCCGCTTGACGTCGAGGCCGGCGATCCGCCCAGCGTCCTTGGTCGCCTGGCGCTGGGTATCGTCGAAGTAGGCCGGGACGGTGATGACCGCCTCGGTGATCTTCTCGCCCAGGTACGCCTCGGCGTCCGTCTTGAGCTTCTGCAGGATCATCGCGCTGATCTCGGGCGGCGTGTACGACTTGCCGTCCGCGAGCTTCACGCCGATGCCGTCGCTCTTGGGATCCTTCTCGATCGAGTATGGGACGAGGCCCTTCGAGCGCTTGACCTCGCTGTCGTCGAACCGACGACCCATGAAGCGCTTGATCGAATAGACGGTGTTGCCTGGGTTGGTGACGGCCTGGCGCTTGGCCAGCTGGCCGACGAGGCGCTCACCGGTCTTGGTGAACGCGACGACGGACGGGACCGTCCGGCCGCCCTCGGCGGATGCGATGACGGTCGGCTCGCCGCCCTCCATGACCGCCACGACCGAGTTCGTGGTGCCGAGGTCGATGCCGATGATCTTGCCCATGGGTGTGATGGCTCCTTGTCAGTGCAGGGGTGCGGTGGGATCGATGTCGTTGGTCGTGGATGCGGTCGCCACGGCCACGAGGGCCGGGCGCAGGACGCGGTCGCGCAGTCGATACCCGCGCCGGGCGGTCTCGACGATCTCACCCTCGGTCCGGCCGGTGCCGGGGACGGTGGCGATCGCTCCGTGTTCGCGCGGATCGAATGGCGTGCCCGGCGCCGCGTCGATGGACGTCACGCCCTCGCTCTCGAGCAGGATCCGAAGCTTGCGATCGATGGCCGCGATGCCTTCGAACCAGGGATCGTCGGCGATCGATGGCGGACGCGCCTCGATGGCGCGGTCGAAGTCGTCCGCGAGGTTCAGGACCTTGCGGATGAGGTCCTCCGCGGCGAGGCCGAGATCGCGGTCGCGTTCCTCGGCGGTGCGTCGCTTGAAGTTGAGGAACTCGGCGCGTTCGCGCTGGAGCGCGACCAGGTAGTCCTCGGCCACCTTGGTCGCATTGTCGCGTTCGGAGGTCAGGGTGTCGATGGTGGCGAGCAGGGCCGTCGGCGAGACGTCGATCGCATCGACGCTCTCCTCGGCTCGGGTTCGGCGTCGTTCAGGCATACAGGTGATCTACCAGTTCGTTCATGAGGCCGGACACGAATCGGACCGTGCCGATCGCCTGGGCGTAGCTCATGCGGGTGGGCCCGAGGACGCCGACGACGCCGATCGCCTGGCCAGGCCGGCCGTACGGGGCAAGGACCAGGGAGACCTCGCTCATGTCGGCCGGAGCGTTCTCGTGGCCGATGTAGATCTGGATCGTGCCGGAACCGGCGACGTTGCCGACCAGTTCGCCCAGGTACGCCCGATTCTCGAGCGCTGAGAAGACCCGCCGCAGCTTGTCGCTCTGGGCGAACTCGGGCGCCTCCATGACGTTGAGCAGGCCGTCGCTGAAGACCTCCTCGATAGCGGCCGCGTCGTACTCGCGCAGCACCTTGACGATGCGCTCGCCGATGCGGGCTGCGACGCCGTGGACGCGGTCGCCGCCGGTCAGCGTTGTCAGCCGCGTCTCTGCCCGCGACGCCGTCAGATCGACGAGTCGTTCGTTGAGCAGGGCCGCCGCGGCATTGAGGATCACCTGGTCGATCGCGTCGTCCTCGCCGAACGTCACGAGGGCCTGCTTGATGGCGCCCTCACGAAGCACGAGGATGAGGCTGGCCATCCGGTCGTTGATGGCGACGAGATCGATGCGGCGGATGTGGGCGTCCCGTGGCTTGGCCGGGGTGGCCAGACCGGCCGCCCGGGTGACCGAGGCAAGCGTGGTCGCGGCCAGGCGGAACCAGTGTTCGCTGGCGAATTCCACCTGCCCGAACTGGTGCCGGATCATCAGCTGCTCCACCGCGGGGAGCGGGATCGTGTCGGCGATGGACTCCACGTAGAAGCGGTAGCCCTCGTCGGTGGGGATCCGGCCAGCGGAGGTGTGCGGGTGCGTCAGCAGCCCGGCGTCTTCGAGCTCCGCGAGGATGCTGCGGACCGTGGCGCTGGACACGCCGAGGCGATAACGGTCGACGAGCGCCTGGCTGCCGACCGGCGTGGCGGTCGTGACGTATTCCTCGATGACGGCCCGAAGGATCGCCTGGGAGCGGAGGTCCAGAGGGCCGCTGGAGTCGCGAGTGCGACGGGCCAACGGTGCTCTCCTGCGTGAGTTAGCACTCTATGGGTGAGAGTGCCAACGGTGTCCCGGAAGCTTATCAGCCGGCGCGATCGAGTGTCAACGCAGGACCATCGGGTTCAGGCTGGCCGCACCACGGGCAGCCCCACGTTCCGTGCCGCCTCGGCCAGCCGGTCGTCGTAGGTCACGAACGAGCCGAGGCCCGGGATCGACAGTGCCGTCGCGATGTGGATGGCGTCGAGTGTCCGGAGCGAGCTCGGGCCGATGGCGCTCGCGCGCTGATCGATGTCAACGTCAAGCTCGAAGACTTCGAGGCGATCGATGACCGCAGCCAACTGGGCCGGATCGCCAGTGCGGCGACTCGCGGCGCGTCTTGTCGCGATCACCCCGACCCGACTCGTAGCGACTCGCTCACTCTCGTGGTACCAGCGAAGCATGCTGAAGGAGTCGGGCTCATCCAGGACGAGCTTGACGATCGCCGATGCGTCCAGGTAGGCGATCGATGTCACCGGTCGTCCTCGTCGCGCATCTCCTGCAGGATCTCGGACAGCGGACGCCCGGGCATCTTCGGGGGTGGACCCAGGTCCTTGTGGGAGTACTTGGCCGGCGTGATTCGGCCTTCGGCGATGAGCCGATCGATGGCCGAGATCGGGTCCTCGGTGCGCGGTCGCAGTTCCGCGACCGGCACGCCGTGTTCGGTAACGTCGAGGGTCTCGCCATCCTTCACGCGATCCAGGTAGACGCTCAGGTTCTGGCGAAGCTCACGAACGCCGACGCGGGCGCGCGGCTGGCCAGGCTCACCAGGCTCACTCATGTAGCACACAGTAGCACATCCAAGGTCATCCTGAGTGGCACTTCGATGCCCCGTGGGCGACGGATCGATGTGGCCGATCAAACGGAACAGAGTCAAGCTGGGAACGAAGCCGGCCTCGACGGTTGACGTGGGTGGCCGCGCCAGGATGGCGGCGATTCGATCAACCAGCCTGATCGCGCGCGGTTCGATCGCGCCGCTTCGATCGACGGTCCCAGGGGCCCCACCTGGAGCTACCCGACGAGCCTCGAGAACAACTCGTTCGAGAGGAGGCGGCCGCGCGTCGTCAGGACGATCCGGTCGTCCTCGGTGACCTCCACGAGCTCCGCCGCGAGGGCCCACCCGAAGCTGTCGTCGAGGGGCGGCTCGTGCGCTGCCTGGACCGGGATGCCGCGATCGGTCCGGAGCCCCAGGATCACCCGTTCGGCGGCAGCCGTGAGGTCGTCCAGGTCCTCGGAGCCGCCCGGCGGCAGCGCGCCGGGCGAACCGTCGGTCGGGGTGAGCGCGGCGAGATAGCCGTCCAGCCGAGCTGCGTTCCAGCGACGGGTGACCCCGTCGAACGCGTGGGCACCCGGCCCGACGGCCTCGTACGTGCGCCGCTCCCAATACGCCAGGTTGTGGCGGCTCTCGTGCCCGGGTCGCGCCCAGTTGCTGATCTCGTAGCCATGCCAGTCGTCGGCGGCCAGGCGGTGGACGGCGTGGTGGTACTCGGCCGCGGCCCGGTCCTCGTCCTGCAGCGGCTTCGCGATCTCGCGCCAGCGACGAGCGCCGGCCGTCGTCGGCAGGTGGTCGCCGGTCGCTTCGGCGGTCAGACCCTCCGCGAACGGGTCATCGAGGGTCAGCGCGTAGAGGGACAGGTGGTCGGGTGCCAGTTCGAGCGCCGCGTCGAGCGTCGTCATCCACCCATCGAGCGACCCTTCTGGCACGTCGTACAGGAGATCCAGGCTGACCGACGGCATCCCGGCCTCGCGTGCCTCGAGCACTGCCTGGGCGACGTGGCGGACCCGATGCCGACGACCGAGCCGGGTCAGGGTTTCGTCGGCCATCGATTGCGCGCCCAGAGAGAGCCGGGTCACCCCGGCCGCGACGAGGGCCGCCGAGTCGCCTCGTTCGTCCGGCCCCGGATTCGCCTCGACCGTGATCTCGGCGCCCTTCGCGAGGCCGTAGCGCGCTTGGACGTGGCTGATCAGATCGGTCAGCTCAGGCCCCGGCACCATCGAGGGCGTGCCGCCACCCAGGTACAGCGTGTCGAGCGGCGGGCGCTTCCGGCCGAAGGCGCCATCGAGCGCGTCCGCGCGCAGGTCGAGTTCGACGTGGAGTGCCGCGAGGAACGCGTCGAT
>JBKJXL010000056.1:0-3591 GCA_046716225.1 Candidatus Limnocylindrales bacterium
CCCCAGAACCCGACCGCCAGGCCGGCCGCGTAGGCCGCGCCCAGGGCCGAGGTCTCCGCGATCGGGGGCGCGACGACCGGCCGATCCAGGATGTCGGCCTGGAACTGCATGAGCAACTCGTTGCGGATCATGCCGCCGTCCACGCGAAGCTCGGCGGGAAGTTCCGTGCCGAGATCCGCGGTCATCGCCACGCCCAGGTCATACACCTGGTAGGCGGTCGACTCGAGCGCCGCCCGGGCGATGTGGGCCTTTGTCGCGAACCGGGTCAGGCCGGCGATCACGCCGCGAGCGTCGGACCGCCAGTGGGGCGCGAACAGGCCGCTGAATGCGGGCACGAACACGACGTCCCCGCTGTCCGGCACGGAACGGGCGAGCGCCTCGACCTCGGCCGCGTCGGCGATGATCCCCAGGCTGTCGCGCAGCCACTGGATGAGGGATCCGGCCACGGCCACGGATCCTTCGAGGGCGTACGTGGCGGGAGTGTCCGGACCGCCGAGTCGCGCCGCGACCGTCGTGATGAGTCCGTGCTTCGAATGGACTGGAGCCTCGCCCGTGTGCATCAGCATGAAGCAGCCAGTGCCGTAGGTGCACTTGACCTCGCCGGCCTCGAAACAGGTCTGGCCGAACAACGCGGCCTGCTGGTCGCCGAGGACGCCGGCGATCGGCACGCCCGCGAGGTCGCCCGTGCCGTGGCCGTAGACCTCGGACGAGCCGCGGATCTCGGGGAGCATCGAGGCCGGGATCCGCATCGCCTCGAGCAGCTCCGGATGCCACTGGAGCGTGGCGAGTTCCATGAGCATCGTGCGCGAGGCGTTCGTGACGTCCGTGACGTGGACTCCGCCACCGGTCGCGCCGCCGGTCAGCTGCCAGGTCAGCCACGAATCGATCGTCCCGAAGAGCAGCTCGCCACGTTCCGCGGCGGCTCTGTGGCCGCCTTCGTCGAGGATCCAGGCGAGCTTGAGGGCGGAGCTATACGTCGAGATCGGCAACCCGGTCGTGGCTCGGAAGCGGTCCGCACCCGCGGGGTCGGTCGCCGCCAGCTGCGTGCCCGCGTCGGCGGTCCGGGTGTCCTGCCAGACGATCGCGCGGTGCACCGGGCGACCGGTCCTGCGATCCCACACGACGGTCGTCTCGCGCTGGTCGCTGATGCCCATCGCGACGAGGTCCCGCGCCGACACGCCGGCCTCGCGCATCGCGACCTTCACGCAGGTCCGGACGCGCTCCACGATCTCGTCCGCGTCGTGCTCCACCCAGCCGGGCCGTGGCGTGATCTGGGCGTGTTCGAGCTGATGGCTGGCGACGATGTGCCCATCGTGATCGAACAGGATGCAGCGGCTGCTGGTGGTCCCCTGGTCGATGGCGGCGACGTACGACGGCATGACGTCGATGGTAACGACGAACGGGAGACCCCGAAGGACCTCCCGTTCTGCGGTTCGCGTGGTCAGCGGGTGGGCACTCCCACCACGAGTGCACGCAAGGGCCTATCCGCGCTTGGGCTTCTTCACAGAACCTCCATCCGACGTGCGGCTGCGCGCCATGTTCGCGCTTGCGTAGAACTCCGACTTGAGCATCGGCTCGGCGACCCGATCCTGGAACGTGGACCCCTTCGCTTCGAGCTCATCTGCCGTCGCAAGGATGGTCGCGTCGCGCTGGGCGTAGCCGCGGACCCGGCTGGCGGTCGACCGGAGGAGCTTGCTGGCGCCCTGGTAGTCCCCCTGGCGGTTGAGTCGCACGGCCTCCTGGGTGGCCCGAGCCGAGAACATCCGGGCGACCACACGATCGACTTCTCGATCGCGCGGCTGATGGTCGTTCGTGACGTCATCGGCGTAGTCCCAGCTCAGCCGGGTCTGGCCGGCGGCGGCAAACACGCCGTCGCGGTCCGTGATCGAGAACATGGCGCCGGCATCCTGGCCGATCGATCCGAACGGGAAGGTCAGCCGAAGCACGACCTCCACGAACTGCTCTGACCCGAGGTCGCCGAGCATGATGCTGGTCCGGCCACCGCGGTGGCTGACCTTGTGGGGCGTGATGGCCTCGACATCGATGCCTTCTCGGGCGAGGACCTCCAGCACGACGTCACGCGCGACGATCTCGAGGGTCTCCCCCACCTCGCTCGTGATGGCGTCCCGGATCTGGGCCGGATCCGAGATGTAGTAGAAGTGGCCGCCGCCGGCGTCGGCGAGTTCCGTCAGGAGCTGCTCGTCGAAGTCCGTGCCGACGCCGAACGTGGACGTCGACACGTCCCGGGCCTTGAGCGCGGCGGCATGACCTGCGAGCTCACCCGAGTCCTTGATGCCGACGTTGGCGAGGCCGTCGGTCAGCAACAGGCAGCGGTTGACGCCTTGCTCCATGAGGTGCGCGGCGACCTGCTCGCAGCCGCGGAACCAGCCGCCACCGAGGTCCGTGCTGCCACGCGCATCGATCTCGGCGAGCCGTTGCATCGCAGCGCGGCGAGCCTCGCCGGTGGCCGGCGTCGAGGCGATGACGACATCGACCTGGTCGTCGTACACGACGACGCTGAAGCGGTCCGTCGCCTGAAGCGCCCCGATGGCTTCGGCGACCGCCCGCTTGGCGGTCTCGAGCTTGACCCCGGACATCGAGCCGGACCGGTCCAGGACGATGGACAGGTTGACCGGGGGCCGGGTGGTCCGGATCTCGGCGGTCGGCGCGATGATGTGCGCCAGGATGAAGCGCTGACTTCGGCCGTTGGCGCGGATGAATCGACGGTCCGTGCGGATGGCGACGGTGGGTTCGGTCATGACGGGTCCTCCTCGAGGAGTTCTCGGGCGATCGTCACGAGACGGTCCACCCGCTTGTTCTGCGTCCGGCTCAAGGGCCGACGGATGTGCAGCTCGACATCCGTGGCGAGGACGATCCGTTCCCACTGGGAGCGGTCGCCCGGCGTGGCCGTCGAGTGATGGGACTCGCCGAGGCGCTCGACGGGCGTGGGGGCACTGGGTGACGCCATGGCCGGCATCGCCATGAAGGCGCGGCTGGCAAGGACGGGCGCGGGACGGTCGTAGCCGACCGGGTCCTCGCGGACCGCCGACGAGCCACCGAGGATGGCGCGGATGTAATCGAGCGCCGTATCCTGCGGCGGATCTGGCGCGTCCTGCTCGGCGAGGGCGACGATCGCTTCGTCGCCAAGGGTGGCCAGGCGGGTTCGGATCTCGGCGAGCGGCTGGTGCTCGGCCTGCAGCCGCCGGATGAGTCTGAGCCGGGCGAGGTGCGCGTCGCTGTACCGCGTACCCGGGCCCGACTGACCGGTGGCCGGCAGCAGGCCCTGGGCGAGGTAATAGCGAACCGTCCGCGGGGTCACCCCGGCCAGGTCGGCCAGTTCGGAAATCGCGTAGGTCACGTCGTCGGGCATGGGGCTATCTTGACAGCGTGACGTGCGACTGTCAAGACCTTAGCCGCGGATCGCGTTCCAGTCGTGCACGAATGCGAACTGGGACCGGCGTTCGATGGCGCCTGGGCGGGTCGCGCGGGTCAGCGTGATGGCCTCGTCGGCGGTCAGGCCGGCATCGACGAGCAGGCACGCGACGGCCGTCCCCGTTCGCCCCAGGCCACCGAAGCAGGCGACGACGGCGG
>JBKJXL010000057.1:0-13180 GCA_046716225.1 Candidatus Limnocylindrales bacterium
CCGCACGTCGCCACGTTCAAGGACGCTCGATCGGTCATCCGCGAGAACACGGACCTGGGCGCGCTCCTGGGCTGGGCGGACGTCATCGTCGTCGTCACCGCGCACACAGCTATCGACTGGGCACGGACCTATGAACGTGCTGAGCTGATCGTGGACACGGTCGACTCATCCCGCGGGCGATCTACCCGCGCTCATCAGGTCCTGCGCCTGGGTGCCGGGTGGTCGGCGCGGACCTGAGCGTGAAGACGCCGCGTCCGATGCTGATGATCGTCCACAGCTATTACGACGAGGACCCGCGCGTGCGTCGCGAGGCCGAGGCGGTCGTGGCGTCCGGCCGACCGGTCCTGGTCCTCGGTCTGCGTCGACCGGGCGAGGCGGCGGATGGCGAGCTGAACGGCGTCCGGATCCGGCGACTGGATGTCCAGCGCCACCAGGGCGCCAGTCTGTGGACCTACCTCGCCGAATACGGTGCGTTCCTGGTCCGCGCCGCGTGGGCAGCCGCCCGAGCGCATCGGCGCGAGCGGTTCGCGCTGGCCCAGGTGGCGTCCCTGCCGGACTACCTCGTGTTCGCGACCGTGCCACTCCGCCTGGTCGGTGTCCCGGTCGTCCTGGACCTGCACGAGGCGATGCCCGAGTTCTTCCGCAGCCGCTTTCCGAAGGCGTCGAACCCCATCGCCCACCGCCTCCTGCTCTTGCAGGAGCGCCTGTCGATCGCCTTCTCGAGCGCGACCCTGACCGTGAACGAGGCGATGCGCGACCGGCTCATCGCGCTCGGTGTGTCCGCCGACAAGGTGTCGGTGATCATCAACAGCCCGTCCCTCAAGCGGTTCGATCCGACCGCTCATCCCCGACGCGCCTTCCGCGTCGACGGCCCGCTGCGCCTGGTCTATGCCGGCGGCCTGACCCCGACGTACGAGGTGGATGTCGCGGTGCGGGCGGTGGCGTCCCTGGTGCAGGACCGACCGGACCTCGATGTCAGGTTCGACATCTACGGCCGGGGCGACTCGGGGCCGTCGTTGCAGGCCCTCGCGACGGAGCTCGGCATCAACGAACGCGTTGCCTTCCACGGCCGCATCCCGCTCGACGACGTGCCCGCTGCGATCGCGGCCGCCGACATCGGGATCGCGCCGACCCGTCGGGACGAGTTCACGGACCTGAGCCTGTCGACCAAGGTCTACGAGTACGCCGCCATGGGCAAACCGGTGGTCGCGACCCGCCTCCCGCTGGTCGAGCGGACCTTCCCGGTCGGCAGCGTGTCCACCTATGCGCCGGGCGATCCCGCCGCGATGGCGACCGAGATCGCGATCCTCGCGGATGACCCGTCGGCGCGCGAGGCCGCGGTCAGGCGGACTGACGAGATCGTGGCTGCCGCAGCCTGGGAGCGCGAATCGGTCCGGTACCTGGCTCTGTTGGAGCGCGTGATCGCCTCGTAGCGCAGGCGTCGCGACCGGCGCCGGGCCGGGCACCCACGGCCGGTCCGAGCGCGTATGCTCGCCGCCATGGCAGTCGACCGCTCGGCGCGGGGCGCGGGCCCGATCCTCCGCTTCCAGCCCAAGCCCGGACCCGCACCTCGCGACGGTGTGCGCGTCGTCGTCCTGGACACGTCCTGGACCCCCGATCCGGCCGCTGGCGACGGATCCCCCGTTGGACTCCGAGACGTTGCAGCACGGATCCTGGCGGACCGCGACTTCCTGGCCGAGAGTGCCGCGTGCCTGGACGCGTGGGCAGCCGCATCCGGCGTCGTGACGACGATGACGATCGGTGACACGTCGTTCTGGTACCAGGGCCGCGTCCGGCACGGGTTGTGGCTGCACGAGCGCCTGCTGTGGCTCGCGCTGGTCGACGACCGGGCACGAGCGATGGGTCCGTCCGCCATCGAGTGCGCCGCGGGCTGCGACGAGGCGCTGCTGTCGGTCGCCGAAGCGGTCGCGGCACGTGACGGGATCCCATTCCGGACCGAGACCGCGTCTCTGGCAACAGCCGACTTGCCGGAAGTCTCCACGGGTCGGGACGTCGCGTCCGTTGCCGCCGCTGGGAAGCCGCGACCGGGCCTGATCCAGCGCATCCGCCGCCACCTCTCGAGGGCCATGCAGCCCACCGACGGCCTGCGGCGACGCCGTTTTGCCGCGGACCGGCTCGCACGCCTGTCGGCCGATCCGGGCCGCCTGCTCGTCGTGCTCACCCATGCTCGCCAGCGCGTGGAGACACCGACCGGGCCGCGGCTCATGAATGCCTACCTAGGGCCGGTCGTGGACCGGCTGCGTGGGACCGCGTTGGAGCCCATCGAGATCGAGCTTCGGACGCGACTCAGCGACCCTGGCACCATGGAGCGGTTCGCGGCGCCCGGTTCGGACCGTGTCTTGCCGGGAGACGTCGTCTGGACGACCGTCACGGACGACGATCCCGAGGCCCTCAAGCGGCGGGCCGCCGGTGTCGCCGACACGATCGCGGCGACCGGAGCCCAGCTCATCGTCGCCGGCGTGGACCTGGGACCGGCCGTGGCACGACGCGTCGCGGACCAGGTCCGCGAGACATTCGCCCACACGCTGCTCTCGGTGAACCGGCTGCGCCTGATCATCAGGCGCCTGCGGCCGGCCCTGATCCTCATGGCCGACGAGTACCATCGGCAGGACTGGATCGCCGCCGCGCGAGTGGAAGGGGTGCCGACCGCGGCCGTCCAGCACGGGATGATCTACCGCTGGCACAACGGCTACATGCATCGCGACCGGCCGGAGGCCCTCTCGCTGGTGGATCGGACGTACGTGTTCGGCGAGTGGGAGCGCCGGATGCTCATCGAGCACAGCGTCTATCGCGAGGACGAGGTCCGGGTCGGCGGGTCGCCGCGACTCGACCTGGCGGGGCCGCAGGTGACGGAACGGGACGCTGTGCGCGACGAGCTCGGGATCGCGCCCGATGTTCGGCTCGTGGTGCTGTCCGGGACGTGGGGCCCCATCTACCGCCGGTTCCACTATCCGATCGCGCTCGCCAGCCTCTTCGACCGGCCGTTGCCCCGGGTCCACCTGGTCGTGAAGCTACACCCGGGCGAGCCCGACGAAGGCCCGTACCGAGCGGTCGTCGAGGGCGTGGCCGCGGCGCGCGGCTTCGAGCCGCCGACGATCTCGTTCGTGAAGGCCGTGGACCTGTACCGTCTCCTTCGCGCGGCCGACGCCCACATCGGGCTGCAGTCCACGGTCCTGACCGAGGCCGTCGTGACCGGGACGCCGAACCTGCTCGCGGCGACATCGTCGGCGTCCGACCTGCTCGGGTACGTGGAGGCCGGCGTCGCGATCCCGGTCCGGACCGGCGGCGACCTGTTGGCCGCCCTCGACGCGGGACGGGATACGGCGGCCAGCCCTGAGGCGCGACGCGCGTTCATCGAGGCGCATTTCGAGCCCGGTTCCGCGGGCGAGCGGATCGCCGCGGATCTCCTGGCGTGGCAGCATGCCTGACGGCGTCCTGTTCCTGATCGCGGCCCGCGCCGGCAGCCAGCGCGTGCCGGGCAAGAACCTTCGGACGGTCGCCGGCATCCCGCTTGTGGGGCGAGCCGCGCGGACGGCTCGCCTGGCCGCTGCCCGTCTGGACGGCGGCCCGCACCGGGTGGTCTGCAGCACCGACGATCCGCACATCGCGGCGGTCGCCCGCGCCTGGGGTGCCGAGACGCCGTTCGAGCGGCCCGCCGACCTCGCGACGAGCGAGGCGACCTCCGTCGATGTCGCATTGCACGCGCTCGAGGCGCTGACTGCCCAGGGTGCCCGGTTCCGGGCCCTCGTCCTGGTGCAACCCACCTCGCCCCTGACCGAGGCCGAAGACCTCGTGGCGGCCGTCGAGCGGTTCGACGCGGGCGGCGGACGGGGCGCCATCGGCATCGTCAGTGTCTCGACCGCCCATCCGGCCGCCTGGCACCACACGATCGGACCGGATGGTCGGCTCGCCCCCGTCGCAGTCGACGATGCCGACGCGATCCTGACCGGGGCGTTCTACGTGGTCGAGCCGGGCGCGCTCGAACGATCGCGGCGGTTCGTCGAACCCGGCACGACCATCGGGCTCCGCGTCGCCGCCGAGCGCAGTCTCGATGTCGACGAGCCCGACGACCTGGCGATCGCCGACGCCCTCGTGGCCGCCCGGCCCATCCGGCGGATGACGATCGGGGATCGTGTGATCGGGGCCGCCGCCGTCTTCGTGATCGCCGAGGCGGGCGTCAATCACGAGGGCGACCCGGCGATCGCCCATCGACTCGTGGATGCGGCGGCCGAGACCGGCGCGGACGCGGTGAAGTTCCAGACCTTCCAGCCGGACGCCCTCGCGGCGAGTGGCGCGCCGACCGCGGCCTACCAGGCGGCTGCCGGCGAGACCGCAGGCGACCAGCGCGAGATGCTCGCCCGCCTGGCGTTGCCGGACGAGACCTGGGCCGCGTTGCGCGATCACGCCCGCGATCGTGGCCTCATCTTCCTCTCGACGCCGTTCGACGATCGGTCGGCGGACCTGCTGGCAGCGCTCGACATGCCGGCGTTCAAGGTGGGATCGGGCGAGCTGACGAACCTGCCGTTCCTGGGCCGACTGGCCCGTCACGGCCTGCCGATGCTCGTGTCGACGGGGATGGCGGACATGGTCGAGGTCGCCGCGGCCGTCGATGCGATCGGCGGCGCTGGGGACCCGCCGGTGGCTCTGTTCCACTGCGTGTCGAGCTATCCAGCGCGCCCCGAGGATGCCGACCTGCGGGCGATCGAGACCATGCGACGAGCGTTCGGGCTGCCGACCGGCTGGTCCGATCACACGCCCGGGATCGATCTGGCGCTCGCCGCGACGGCCGTCGGCGCGTCCCTTATCGAGAAGCACCTGACCCTCGATCGGACCATGCCCGGCCCTGACCAGCGAACGTCGCTGGAACCGCACGAATTCACCCGGATGGTCGCGGGCATCCGCGCCGTCACCGTCGCCATGGGAAGCGGCGACAAGGTCCCGGTCGAGGCGGAACGGGCGATCGCCGCGGTCGCCCGCCGGAGCCTGCACTGGGCGCGCTCGCTGGCGGCGGGATCGATCGTCGCCGAGGCGGATCTCGTCGCACTCCGCCCGGGCATCGGGCTCGCGCCTGGCCGGTCGGCGGATCTCGTCGGCCGCACCGTTCGTCGCGCGGTGGCCGCCGGCGCGATGGCCGCGGCCGATGACATCGAGTCGGGGCCGTGAGCGCGCCTCAGGCCCGTCGACGGATCGCGGTCCTGACCACCGGTCGACAGGACTGGGGGATCGTCCACAGCACGTGTGCCGCGATCCGAGCGCATCCGGACCTGGCCCTCCAGCTGTGGGTCGGCGGCACGCACTTCTCGGACCGCCACGGCCGGACCGTCGACCAGGTCGTCGCCGACGGGTTCAAGCCCGATGCCGAGTTCCGCTGGCTGGAAGGCGACGTTGACCCCCCGGCCGATGTCCAGTCCGCCGCCGCCCTCGCCGCCGTCGGGGAGCGGCTCCGCGCGACACCGGCCGACGCCCTCCTGCTCGCCGGCGATCGGTTCGAGACGGCCGCCGCCGCGCTCGCCGCCACGGTGGACCGAGTCCCGATCATCCATCTCCACGGCGGGGAGCAGACGCTCGGAGCCTTCGACGACGCCCTGCGCCATGCCATCACGAAGCTGAGCCACCTGCACCTGGTCAGCAGCGAGGAGCACGCCCGCCGCGTCCGTGCGTTGGGCGAGGAGCCGGCGTCGATCCACGTCGTCGGCGCCCCGGGACTGGATGCGGCCTTCCGCCCGGACCTGCCGGATCGAGCTGCCATGGAGGCGAGCCTCGGCATCCAGCTCGCGCCGCCGGTCGTCGTGGTCACCGTTCATCCGGCGACGCTCGATGCGGATCCGGCCGCGGCCGCCAGGGCCGTGTCGGCGGCGATGGACGTGGTCCCCGCCACGTACGTCGTCACTCTGCCGAACACGGATCCGGGTGGCGCCGAGGTGCGCGAGATCCTGGTCCGCGCGGCGACCAGTGACGGTCGACTCGCCGTCGAGGCGCTCGGGGAAGCCAGGTACTGGGGCCTGCTGCGCATCGCCGACGCCGTCCTCGGCAACTCGTCGAGTGCGCTCGTCGAGGCCCCGGCGTTCGGCGTGCCGGCGGTGAATGTCGGGGGGCGCCAGGCCGGGCGGCAGCGGGGGTCGAACGTCCTCGACGCCACCTCCGACGGATCCGCGGTCGCCGAAGCCCTGCGCGAAGCCCTCACCCCGGCGTTCCGCGCATCTGTCGCGGACGCACGGCCGGCCCTCGCCGACGGTCGAGCGGGTGAAAGGATCGCGGATATCATCGCCGCATGGCATCCGCCCAGCCCGCCCACCAAATCGCCGATCCGGCTGGGGTCGTGACGCTCCGTCCGTTGCTGCTGATCGGGGGAGGCGAGCACGCGAGCGTGGTATACGAGGCGGCCGGGACGGAGCCCGGCCGGTGGCACGTCGTGGGGGTCACGGACCCGCGCGCCGATGCCGGGCTCTCCGCCGCGAGCGCCACCCACCATCTCGGTGACGATCGAACGGGCCTCGCCGGCTTCGACGGACGCCTCCCCCACGAACGGCCGGACCTCGTGCTGGCGGTCGGCGGTGTCGGGGAACCGGGCGCACGGCGGCGTGTCGCGCTGGCCGTCGAGACCGCGGCGCCCTGGGCGCACTGGGCCGTCGTGGTCCATCGGGCAGCGTGGGTCTCGCCGAGCGCCGACCTGGCGGGCGGGACGGTGATCCTCGCCGGTGCCATCGTGAATGCCGGGGCGCGTGTCGGTCCGCACGGCATCGTCAACTCACGGGCCGTCGTCGAGCATGACGTCAGGCTGGGGGCGTACGTCCACGTCGGACCGGGCGCGGTCATCGGCGGTGCTGCCCGGATCGGATCGGATGTCACCATCGGCCTGGGTGCCCTCATCCGCGACCACATCGTGGTCGGCGACGGCGCGCTGATCGGGATGGGTGCCGTCGTCGTATCCGATGTCGAGCCCGGGGCGATCGTCATCGGCAGCCCCGCGCGCCCGCGGGTCGCCCCTGTCCGCCCGGACGGCCACGCGTGACCGACCGTCTGGACGCCTGTATCGTCGCCGAGGCCGGGACGATCCGGGATGCCATGCAGGCGCTCGACTCGGGCGCCGACCAGATCGCCCTCGTGGTCTCTGCGGACGGTCGCCTCGTGGGGGTGGTCACCGATGGCGACCTGCGCCGAGCGCAGCTCGCGGGCGCCAGCCTCGGATCGCCGCTGGCCTCCGCCCTCAACCGCGGTTTCGTCTCGGTGGGTTCGGGGGAGGGCCGGGCCGAGGTCCTGGAGCTCATGCGCGCGCGTCGCATCGGCGCCATCCCGGTCCTCGATGACGACGGTCGTCCGGTGGGCCTGCACCTGCTACACGCGTTCCTGGCTCCGGCCGAGCGGACGAACCACGCGATCGTCATGGCCGGCGGACAGGGCGTCCGACTCCGGCCGCTCACCGAGACGGTCCCAAAGCCGATGCTGCGGGTCGCCGGGCGTCCGATCCTGGAGCGGACGATCCTCCATCTCGTGGGATCGGGGATCACTCGCATCTCCATCTCGATCAACTACCTTGGCCACGTCATCGAGGAGCACTTCGAGGATGGGTCGAGGTTCGGGGCGCGCATCGACTATCTCCGCGAGGACGAGCCCCTTGGGACCGCCGGGGCCCTCGGTCTCCTGCCCCAGCCACCCACCGAACCGCTGCTTCTGATGAATGGCGATCTCGTGACGAGCGCCGATGTCGGCGGCCTCCTGGACGCACACGTCGCTCTCGGCGCGATGGCCACGATCGGAGTGCGTCGCTATCTCCACGCCGTGCCGTTCGGCTGCGTGGAGCGCGACGGCGACCGTGTCGTCCGCCTCGAGGAGAAGCCCACCGTCGAGCGCGAGGTCAACAGCGGCATCTACGCCCTGGAGCCGGAGGTCGTGGCTCGCGTGCCTCGCGGGGAACGGCTGACCATGCCGGAACTCATCGAAGGCCTGCTGGCCGACGAGTTGCCGGTGGCGGCGTTCGAGATCGAGGACGACTGGATCGATGTCGGACAGCGCGAGCAGCTGACCCGCGCCCGGACGGGTGACTGACGTGGCCGGACCGTCCCTGCAGGGCGTGTCGTGCCTGGTCACCGGCGCAGACGGGTTCATCGGCAGCCACCTCGTGGAGCGCCTGGTGCGAGAGGGCGCCGCCGTCCGTGCCTTCTGTCTGTACAACTCGCGCGGATCGGCCGGCTGGCTGGATGACCTGTCGCCCGAGGTTCGCGCGGGTATCGACATCCAGCTCGGCGACATCCGCGACGAACGCTTCGTCGAGGCGGCCACGCACGACGTCGCGGTCGTCTTCCACCTCGCCGCGCTCATCGCCATCCCGTACTCGTACGTGGCGCCGGAGTCGTTCATCGACACCAATGTCCGCGGCACGCTCAATGCCCTCGAGGCCGCCCGCCGCCACGGCGTCCGGCGGTTCATCCAGACCTCGACCAGCGAGGTGTACGGCACGCCCGCGACCCTGCCGATCACCGAGGGCCATCCGCTCCAGGCGCAGTCCCCGTACGCGGCCTCCAAGGTCGCGGCGGACCAGCTGGCCCTCGCCTTCCACGGCAGCTACGGCGTGCCGGTGACGATCCTGCGGCCGTTCAACACGTACGGCCCACGTCAGTCCGAGCGGGCCGTCCTGCCGACGATGCTGCGCCAGCTCCTGTCCGGCGCCCGCGAGATCCACCTCGGTCGGCTCGACCCGCGACGGGACCTGACCTACGTGACCGACACCGTCGATGGGTTCGTCCGGGCCGCGACCACGGGCGGCCTCGAGGGGACGACGATCCAGCTCGGGACCGGCCGGGCCGAATCGATCGGCGAGCTGTTCGAGCTGGCCTGTCGCCTGCTGGAGGTCGACGCCCGGGTCGTCGAGGACCCGGCGCGGGTCCGGCCGGGAGGCAGCGAGGTGATGGTCCTGCAGTCGGACCCGACGCGCGCCCAGGAGCTGCTTGGCTGGCGAGCCGAGACGAGCCTGGAGGATGGCCTGGCGGCCACCGTGGAGTGGCTCCGCGGCCAGCCGGCCGATGGCGACGTGCGGCGTGTCCAGGTCTGATCCCGTCTCGACCGAACCGAGGATCCCGCTCGCTGAACCGCTGATCGGCGGCAACGCCGCGGCGTACCTGGACGCGTGCCTCACCTCCAACTTCGTGTCGTCCGTAGGCCCCTTCGTCGTTCGCTTCGAGGAGGCGTTCGCGGCAGCCGTCGGCTCGCGCCATGCGGTGGCCTGTGCCAGCGGCACGGCTGCGATCCATCTCGCCCTGCTCGTCCTGGACGTGGGTCCAGGCGACGAGGTGCTGGTGCCGAGCCTGACGTTCGTCGCATCGGCCAATCCCATCCGGTACGTCGGCGCGACACCGGTCTTCGTCGACTCGGAGGCCGACACGTACAACGGCGATCCGGACCTCATCGTCGAGGAGCTGGACCGCCGCGCCCGGGTCGGCGCCCGGCAACCGGCGGCGATCGAGATCGTCCACCTCGTGGGTCACCCGGCACGCCTCGCGCCGGTGCTGGAGGCTGCGCAACGGCATGGCGTCCCGGTCATCGAGGACGCGTCCGAGGCGCTCGGGGCCTCGTATCGCGGCGGCCCACACGACGGCCAGGCGGTCGGCTCGATCGGAAGGATCGGCTGCTACAGCTTCAACGGCAACAAGCTGATCACGACCGGCGGGGGCGGGATGCTCGTCACCGACGACGAGGCGTTGGCGAGGCGCGCCCGCCACCTGTCGACCCAGGCGCGGCTCCCCGGACGAGCCTACGACCACGACGAGGTGGGCTTCAACTACCGGCTGAGCAACATCGCCGCGGCCCTCGGCCTGGCGCAGCTCGAGACGATGCCGGAGTTGCTGGCGGGCCGTCGGGCCAACGCCGCCCGCTACGACGCGGCGATCGCGGACTGGCCCGACCTGCGCCGTGCGCCACGAGCTTCCTGGGCCGAACCGTCGTTCTGGCTGTACACGGCGCAGCTGGACCCGGAGCGCACGTCGGTGACGCGCGACGGACTCATCGACGCGCTGGGGGCAGACGGTATCGAGGCCCGGCCGATCTGGACACCGCTGCATCGGACGAAGCTGTATGCCGGGGCGCCGATGCTGGGCGGGACGGTCGCCGACGGGATCGTGGCGACTGCCGTCAGCCTGCCGTCGTCGTCCGGTCTGGGCGAGGCCGGGGCGGCCCGGGTCATCGCCGCTCTCGAGCGAGCCGTTGGGAAACCTTGATCGTCCCTTCGCCGGGCCATGGCGGGAGTTGCGGTACGCTACCGACCGCCCCGGCCTCCCGGGCGCGCATCCACTGACTCACAACAGGATCATCTGACCACATGACCTTTCGAGCCAAGCCCGTCGTGAAGCGCTCCCATCGCCCGTCGTGGGAGAGCAACGATCGGCGCAACCTCTATCTCAACATCGGCTTCGGCCTCGTGGTCGCGACGGCCGTCATCGTCCTGCTGCTCGCCGCGGGACTGGCCTGGTACGACGACCACCTCGCGCCTGTCGGCAGCGTCAATGGCCAGAGCATCACGACGGACGAGTTCCGGGATCGCTTCAACATCGAGTCGCGCCGCCTCGAGGAAGCCGAGCGCCGGGTCAACAACGCATTCGGGGCAGGGATCCTGACGGCTGCGCAACGCGACAGCCAGAAGAGCGCGATCGCCAGCCAGCAGGAGTCGCTCCAACCCACGGCGCTCGAGCGGATCATCGATCAACGCCTCCAGTCTGGGCTCGCCGCGGAGGAAGGCGTCCTCGTCACCGATGCGGACATCGACGAGCGCCTCCGGGTCGAGGCGACGGTCCCCGAGTTCCGTCACGCCTGGCTCATCGCGGTCGCACCGGTGGCCGACCCGGGTGCCGTCGAGCCGACCGCCGAGCAGATCGCCACGGCCAAGGCCAAGATCGACGCCGCCCTCAAGGACCTCCAGGCGGGCAAGCCGTGGGAGGACATCGCGAGGACCGTGTCCACAGACTCCACCGGCCCGCAGTCCGGCGATCTCGGCTGGATCGAGGCCGAAGACAGCCAGGAGGACGAGGCCTACCTCGCCGCGCTCTTTGCCGCGGAGGTGGACACGCCGACCGCGGTCATCGAGGGCGAGGACGGCACCTTCCGCATCGGCCGTGTCACGCAGATCGCCCCGGAGACGGTCGATGCCGACTACCTGGCCAAGCTCCAGAACGACGGTATCGACCTCGCCAAGTACCGGGCGGTCGTAGCCGGCGACGTCACCCGCGAGAAGCTCGAGGAGAAGATCGTCGCCGATGCGACGAAGCCCGCCCCGCAGCGCCGCGTGGCGGAGATCTTCATCCGCGACTCCGGGCCGGACGTCAGCGAGGACGCCATCAAGGTCCGGCACATCCTGTACTCCCCCAAGGACGACGCCCAGGGCGCTGCCAACGTGCCCGAGACCGATCCCGCCTGGGCGGCCGCCAAGGTCGACGCGGACGCCGCGTACACCAGGTTGCTCGCGGATCCCAGTCTGTTCGACTCCATCGCCCGCGCCGAGAGCGACGAGGCGAGCGCGACCGGCGCCAGCGGGAGCGGCGGCAAGCTGCCGTACTTCGACAAGGACAGCCAGATCGACGAGGCGTTCAAGGCGGCCATCGTCAAGGAGGGCCTCAAGCCCGGCGACCTCCTGGAGCCGGTCAAGTCCGACTTCGGCTGGCACGTCATCCAGGTCATGTACGGCCCGACCGATCGCGACCAGCTGGACCTCATCAAGACCAGGGCGGACGCGGGCGCCGACTTCGGCGTCCTGGCTCGCGACAACTCCGAAGCGCCCGATGCAAGCACCGGTGGCGACGTCGGCTGGGTCGCCAGGGGCCAGTTCGACGAGCTCGCGACCGCGGCCATCTTCGGGGCGGAGGTCGGCAAGACCACGTCCATCGTGACCGCGGAAGACGGGGCCTACCTGTTCAAGGTCTTCGAGGAGGAGGTCCGGACGCCGGAGGGCCGCCAGCTGGAGACGCTGAAGGCCAAGGCCTTCGACGAGTGGTACACGGTCAAGAAGGCAGCCGCCACGATCACGCGTCACGAGTCCATCGTGGGTGCGACCAGCTAGACGGGAGGTCCGGTGCTCGACGCGCTCGTCGCCGAGGCCCGGCTGCGATGGGGGCTTGATCCGGCCGACGGTCTCCAGGTGGTCGCCGCACAGCGACTCATCGGGAGTCCGCTGGAGGCATCCCGCCCGGCGTTGATCGTGCCACTGGCCGTCCTGCGCGTGGGTCCGGCAGGCGAGGGGTCGGCGGACGTCGTGCCGCTGCCCGGACGGAACGGGCCGGGTGGCGACCAGCCCCTGGCCGTCCTTCGACGCCTGTATCCGCCCGACCACGTCGTCGGTCGGATCGGTCGGTCGGGCGTGACCTCCATCGCCGCCCTGACCGAGGCGGACCTGGATGGGTCGCTGTACCTCGCCCCCATCGCGCCGGAACTCGCGGTCGCGGGTCCCTGGTCCATGCCGTGGATCAGCGCCCGGCTTCGTCAGCCGGACGGCTGCCCATGGGACCAGGAGCAGACGCACGCCTCGTTGCGCAAGCACCTGCTCGAAGAGACCTACGAGGTCTACGACACGCTCGACGCCGGCGCCACCCCGGCCCTCGCCGAGGAGCTCGGCGATCTCCTGCTGCAGGTCATCCTCCATGCACAGTTGGCGGCCGAAGCCGGCGTGTTCGATCTGGCCGATGTCCAGGCGGCCCTAGCGACGAAGATCGTCCGACGACACCCGCACGTGTTCGGGGACGCCGAGGCCGCCACGGCGGGCGACGTGAACCGCCAGTGGGAACGGATCAAGGCCGCTGAACGGGCGAGCGCCGCCGCGACGGCGGCCGAGGGCGGCTCGGAGGGCGACGGACCGGCCGAACCGAAGAGCGCCCTGGACGGGATCAGCGCATCATTGCCGGCGCTCGCGGCCAGCCAGGAGATGCAGGAGCGCGCCGCCAACCTGGGCTACGACTGGCCGTCGATCGAGGGGATCCTCGACAAGGTGATCGAAGAGACCCAGGAGCTGCGCGAAGCCACGACCGACGCGCACTGGGCGGAGGAGTTCGGGGACCTGCTGTTCGTCCTCGTCAATGTCGCCCGTCGTCAGGGCGTGGAAGCGGAAGCGGCCATGCGCGCCGCCAACGCCAAGTTCCGGCGCCGCTTCGCCAGCGTCGAGCGTCAGGCCGCGGCGCAGGGT